>JAYVEJ010000467.1:0-11139 GCA_043748885.1 Luteolibacter sp.
GGCGGTGCGCAGAAATTTCCGCAAGCACTCGATCAGTTAGTTTACGGCCAAAGCATCACGGACGCGTGCATGGATTGGGAGACGACGGAGAGGCTGCTCGTGACGGCGATTTCCAACTGCCAAGTCGGAACTTGAAGATTGGCATGACGGTTGACGAGCTGACCGCAGCCTTCTAACAATCAACGAAATCATGACTGCTTCCCTTGATTTTGGCGATTATCTGGTCTTCGTCGATGAGAGCGGCGACCACAGTCTCACGAGTATCGATCCTATCTATTCCGTGTTCGTTCTCGCCTTCGTCATCGTCAGAAAATCGGACTATGTCGGCAAGATCACCCCCGATCTTCAGAACTTCAAAATGCGTTACTGGGGCCATGATGAAGTCGTGCTGCACGAGCATGAGATTCGGAAACCTCGGGATGCGTTTTCATTCCTGATGCACAAGCGAGTCCGCGAGCATTTCATTGAGGAACTCTCGGGGTTGATGGTGGCGCTCCCCGCCACGATCATCGCCGTGATCATCGACAAACCCGCGTTCGCCCATCATCACAGCCTAGACGCTCGTGCCTACGACCACGCCATGGAAGCAGGCCTTAATGCGGTCTATCAGTATCTAGCAGATGTCGGGCAGACGGAGCGAACCTCGGCGATCATTGTCGAACGTCGTGGACGCCGGGAGGATCTGGATCTGGAACTGGCCTTCCGGCGATTTTGTGACACCGGCAACTCTCACGGCTGCCTCCTTCCGCTCGAACTGGTCATGGTCCCGAAAACCGCAAACTCTGCCGGACTCCAGTTGGCCGACCTCGTCGCCCGCCCGACCGGCATTCACCATCTCCGCCCGTCGCAGCCAAATCGCGCCTTTGAGATCATCCACGGGAAGCTGAGACGCAACCCTCAAGGAATCGTCCATGACCAAGGCTTGATCCTCATCCCCTAGAAATGCGAAAGGCCCTCGGACATTTCCAAGAGCCAGACGCCGGCCGGACATTTCCAACCCAACTTGCGAGAACCATCAGTCGGACTCCCTCGACCGTCAAGTGTGGAAGTGGTGGCGGCGTAGCGGATGGCCCATGGACGGAGAAAGGAAAAGAGCTTCGCGCGAACCTTTCGCGACGCATGGGCTTGGCGGACCTGAGTGTCCACCCACCTCACCACTCCGACCCCAGCCCGTTCCTTCCGGCCAGTTCTAGCAGGTCTTCGCGCATCGGCCACTCGTCGGGGCGTTCGCTGGTGGCGTGGCGTTGGCTGGCTCCTTTTAATGTCATGCAGCCGGTGTTGTCGCCGATTTGGCGGATGGATTCCACTTCCTCGGCGGTGAACCTAACATCCGGCAACTTGGCGAACTCACGGATCTTGTCTTCAATCAAGCGCGCGCCATCGCCGGCTTCTTGGATGAAGGTGGGAACCACGCTCTCGACGGCGGGGTGGCTGAGGTTCCAGATGCAGGCAAACTGAAGGAGCGTTAGATCGTATTTCTCGGCGAGCGGTCTCATGCGGTCGGCCTTGGCCATGCCGTGCTGGACCCAGCCTTCTGGACGATAGGTGCGATGGTCGCCGGGTTTAAAGCTATGCTCGGGGCCGCCGATGTCGTCATGGAAAACGCCGCCGTAATCGACGACGCGGGTCATCACTTTGACGCCGAATTTTTCACAGATCGGCAGAGTCAGGCCGACGGGCCATGGCTCTAGCGGATTTAAAATCAGCATCGACCAGTCGATCAGTGCGCCAAATTTTTCGAGACAGCCGACGAGGTCGAGTGAGAAGCCGTTAGCCGGGCCGGGGGCGATGCCGAGGCGGTCGGTTAGACCGGCGGTTTTCGCGCCTTCGAGGGCTGACCAGAGAGCTTCACTGGTGTAGCCGAGTTCGTCCGGGTTGTGGAGCATGAGGAGGTCGAACTTATTGCCGCCGCAGCGTTCGAGCTCTTTGGAGCAGGCCATTTTCACGAAATCGGCGTAGCCTTCCGGGCCGCGCAGCGCGGGATCGGTGAAGCGTGGGTAGCCTCGGCTGCCATCGCGCTGGCCTTCGTAAAAGTCGTGGCCGATCATCCCGACCAAGCTGTAAGTGCTGCGATCGATGCCTTTAAGCGCGATGCCTAACATCTCATCGGCCTTGCCATTGCCATAGACGTCGGAGGTGACGAAGGTGCGAACGCCTGCCTGATAGGCAGTCTCGATGCAGCCGATGAATCGCGCTTCCGAGAGAGTTTCGCCAAAGTGCATGAAGCGTCCGCCGCTCCAAGTGCCGTATGCTGTGGTTGTGGGTTCCATGGTGGGAAATTGAGGTCGCCACTGAGTAGGCCCGCGCCGCTTGAGGGTCAATACCAAGCACTGCCGAATCTGCGGGAGGCCGATGGGTTGAGCTTGGCAAGCGATGAGTGAGCCGCCTATTTTCCCGGCATGTTTGATTCAGCGCGCTACGACGGTCGCATGCCTTACCGGCGTTGCGGGGATTCCGGGATCCTGCTTCCGGCCATTTCGCTGGGGTTCTGGCATAACTTCGGCCACGTCGATGATTTCGAGGAAGCCCGCCGCATCATGCACCGGGCGTTCGACCGGGGTGTCACTCATTTCGACCTAGCTAACAACTACGGTCCGCCCGCTGGCTCGGCTGAGGAAAATGTCGGGCGCATCTTGGTGGAGGACTTCGCCTGCCATCGCGACGAGTTGATCATCACCTCCAAGGCCGGCCACGAAATGTGGAACGGCCCCTACGGCCAGGCCGGATCGCGCAAACATTTGCTGGCGTCGCTGGATCAATCGCTCAAGCGCCTGCGCCAGAACTATGTGGATATTTTCTACTCGCACTGCCCGGACACCGAGACCCGGTTGGAGGAAACGATGTCGGCGCTGGCGACGGCCGTGAGCAGTGGGCGGGCGCTCTACGTCGGCCTCTCGAAGTATCCGCTCAAGCGATTGAAGAAGGCCGTTAGAATCCTCAAGGACATGGGCATCCGCTGCCTGATTTATCAACCGCCGTATTCGATTCTGAACCGCTGGCCGGAGGGCGAGGGGATCCTCGACTATCTGCTGGAGGAAGGAATCGGTTGCGTGGTATTCAGCCCGCTGGCGCAGGGGATGCTCACGCCGAAATACGTGGACGGCATCCCGGAAGGCTCGCGGGCGGCGCGGGCTGAGGGATTTCTCAAGGTCGAACAAGTGGCCGTGCAGCAGGAGAAAATCCGCGCACTTGGCGATCTAGCAGCGGCCCACGGAATGCCGCTCAACCACCTCGCGATCCAGTGGACGCTGCGTTCGCAGGCGGTCACCTCGTCGATCATCGGAGCGCGGACGGTGGCGCAGTTGGACGACTCGCTGGATGCGCTCCAGTCGCCGATGCCGGATGACGCGCTGCTGGCGGCGATTGATGCGATCGCGCCGCTCGAAAAGAAAAAGCATGCGGAGAACTGAATTTTTCGCTCTATTGCCGCCATGATTTGGAACGACACTTTTCTCGCCCTGTTCGACCGCTGCCTCGCCGCCTATCAGGCTGGTGACATCGATTTTGAAAAATACTACACCTGCGAGGACTCGGCGTTCCTTGCCAGCATCGGCTGCAAACCGCGTGAGTTTTTCGACTTCGTCGAGGACTTCGGCAGTGAAGGAGAGCCGTCGATCTCGACGGCGTTGCTGGTCGCGGCAGTCCGGCGCGATTATTTCCACACCGTCCAGAAGGGAATTCCCAGCGCCACGGTCCTAACTGGCGAGGATGTGCCGACCTTCGGCGATGAGTTAGAAGGGATGGCTTACCTGCCGCGCATCCTCGCGAAGGGCCGGGCAAAACTCCGGGGCGAGCTGGACCCGGACTTGATGTTCGGCTGCGGCGGTGACCGAAATTTCCTAAAAACCCACGGCGACATCCACCTCGCGGATTTCCTCCGGCACCTCTGGGCATCCGGGGCCGACGATCAAAAGATCACCACCTGGATCAAGGAACAACAGGACTGAAGCGGCGTTTCGCGCCGCTATTTCCCGGCTTGAAATCCGCAACTCCGTGCTTGCCTCCCCGCGCGGCGCGGCCTATTCCGCGCCCACAAATCATGGCTAGCACACCCATCATCAACCTCCGCAAGGGACACGCCGTCCGCCACAACAACGAAGTCTGTCTCGTGATCGATCACGAACTCAAAACTCCGCCGCGGATGGCGTCTTACGTCCAAATGTCGATCCGCAGCGTGGCCACCAAGAAGGTTTTCAACCTGCGGATGACCTCGAATGACAGCGTCGAAGGAGTGATCCTCGAGCGCACCCCGCATGAGTATTCCTACAAGGACAGCAGCGGCTACCATTTCCTCGATCCTAACACTTACGAAGACGCCGTCGTCTATGAAGACCTCATTGAAGGCGTGAAAAACTACCTCATCGAAGGCCAGATCTACAACCTGATGGTCGCCGACGGCATCGTGGTGGCGGTGGATCTGCCGCTGTCGATGGTGATGACGGTGGCCGAGTCCTCGGAAGGCGTCAAAGGCGACTCCGCGAACAACGTTTACAAGCCCGCCGTGATGGAAACCGGACTGATCGTGCAAGTGCCGCTGTTCATCAATGTGGGCGAGCGGATCAACGTGAAGACCGAGGACAATTCCTACACCGGTCGCTCGAACTAACCACGCCCCGCTCCATTTCTCAAGCCAACGGGCGGCTCCTTCGGGGGACCGTCCGTTTTTGTTAGCCTCGCAGCCAGGCGGGACTGCGGCGATGTATTTAAGAAATTTTGATTTTCGCTTGCCCTTAATCAAAATTTTTGGAAAAGCTGAGCCGTTATGAAACCAACTTTGTTGATCGCCACGTTGTCGCTGGTTCTGGGGTCGCCGACCGCCTTTGCCAAGTCCGAGCTGGAAACACTTCGCGCGCTTTGCCAGGAGCAGAAGCGTCAGATCAATGAGTTAGAAGTGGCCAACGAAAGACTCCACTCGGATGGCCATGAGACTCACGCCGCGCCCGCGAAACTCGCCGCCGTTGCGAAGCCTGTCACCCCGGCAGGTTCCACTTCGAGCTACACCGTCAAAGCTGGTGACACCGTTGAAAAGATCGCCCGCAACGTGCGGATGAATCCCGAGAAGCTGGCCAAGTTCAATGGAATCACCACCAGTTCGATCATCCATCCGGGCCAAAAACTCAAAGTGCCGGGGGCGGCCGCCGCAGCGACTTCACAGGCAGCAGCCGTGAAAAACTCGTCGCCGAAAATTTCCGGCAAAACCCATAAGGTGGCGAGCGGCGAAACGTTGTTCAGCATTTCCAAAAAACACGGGATGAGCACTGAAGCACTTGTCGCCGCCAACCCGAAGGTGAAAGCAGCCTCGCTGCGTCCGGGCCAAGTTGTTAGCTTGGGAAGCAATGCACCCGCCACGACGATGATCAGCGCACCGGCTCGTGCCAAGACTCCGCCAGCCGTGGAAAAAACTCCAAATGCCGCGCCGCCCCGCCCATCCACTCCCGTTTCGTCCGTGATTCCGGCAGCGCCTGAAATCAAATCCCCGCCAGCCCCAGCGGCAGAAACTGCTGCGCCTTCCGCCAGCCCTGAGAAAAAAATCCGGCCTATCACCATTGAGGGTGAGATGACTTATGGTGAGTTTGCCACCAAGCATGGCACGAACGCCGAGCGACTCAACGCCCTCAACGGTCTCGATCTAACCACCGCAACTGTCCTTGCTAAAGGCTCAGAACTCTACGTTCCCGCCCAGCCATAAGCGAACCCGCCCATTCGGCTAACAGGAAAAAGCAATCCCGCCTGGAGTGTGACTCCGGGCGGGTTTTCGTTAGGCGATTCAATAGGCGGAAACAGGAACCCCGTTGCGGTAAGTCACTGCTTGCGCACTGCCGTCTCCCACGCTGGTGCGAGTCCAGTTTTGCGGCGCTGGGTGGCTTTCAGTCGGCGGCTGGGATCTTTGACTTGGGGCATTGGTGATCGTCACCGGCGTGCCCACATTTACCGAATCAAAAAGGACTGGCACAAACTCCTTCGGCAGCCGGATACAACCGTGAGACGCCGGTTGCCCGGGTTCGGGGATCAATCCGCCGTGCATTCCGACCCCGTAGGATGTGAGCCGCATCCAATAAGGCATCGGTGCCGGCACGTAAACCATTCCCTTAGGCACCTTTTGCCCGGCCTTGGCATCGCCGTCGGTCACGTTACCAAACTCGTCTTCGAACCAGCCGTAAATGTTCGAGTGCTTGTCCTCGATTTTTTCCGTGATCTGATAGCTGCCTGGCACCGTGTTGTGGCCTTCCTTGCCTGTGGCGACGTAGCACCAGCCGATTTCCCGACCGCCGCGTTTGAACTCGGCGATCTGGTCGGTCAGGCTGATGCGGATGGAAACTTTGCCTTCGCCACCGTCGTCATACCACTTATACAAGACCCGGTGATCCGCCCGCGAATGGGCGGGCATGGAGCTTACCGTGCCACAAGAACTTACTAACAGCGCGATCGCCACACTGGCGAGTGCGATGAGAGGGGTGAATGAAACAGTCATGGAAATCGGGAATCTGCGGATGAAGGGGTGAAGCAAGTTGCAACTTATTCGCGCTGTCGCCCCAGCCAATAAGCGGAGAACCCCGGCGGGTCAAGGACTGGCGAGCCACAATCTGCGGGAGTTTGCCTTTGCGGGTCTTGCACACCCTGCCATTTGGGTCTACCCACCGCCCGCATGATTCGATTTTCCCTGTTTGGTATCCCCGTCGAGGTCCAGCCGTTTTTCTGGGTGATGTCCGCGCTCATGGGCGGCGCACTCAATGCCGATTCAAGGGCGGCGTTTTTCGCGATGTCATTGTTCGTCGTCGCCGCCTTCATCTCCATTCTTGTCCACGAGTTAGGCCACGCCCTCAGCGGACGCAAACTCGGCGGCGGCTACGCCAAAATTGTCCTCACCGCGTTCGGCGGACTCGCCTACAACCAAGGCGGAAAGTTCGACCGCCAGCAACGGTTCTGGATGATCGCCGCCGGCCCGGGCGCAGGGTTCCTTTTTCTAATCGTGATTCTCGCGGTGCTCACCCTCGCCTTCAACGGTCCCGACGTGACGGCCTTCACCTCGCAGGTTCTATTCGGGACGCGCGCCCCTTTTAGCACCGACGAGCTCGTCAACTTCCTGCGAGAGAGTCCCTTCACTCACCTGTTTCTCCGTCACCTCCTGTGGATCAACTTCTGGTGGGGAGTGATCAATCTGCTGCCGGTCATGCCGCTGGACGGCGGGCAAATCACCGACCTTTATGTGCGGCCTCAGCGCTTGGCTTTCCTCATCGGCCTCATCGCCGGAGCAAGCATGGCGGCGTTGGCATTTCTCTGGCTCGGCTCCACCTACACCGCGCTACTCTTTGGCTACCTCGCTTGGCAAAACTACAAGAACCTGCAAGAGGTGCGCTGGCAGTGAGGTGTTAGGCACCTTACCAAAACACCATCCGCAACCCAGCGACTGTCGCGAAAATCACGATCATCCACTCGAACGCCACCTGCGGCACATGCTGCAGCAGCCATTTCCCGCCGAAGATCCCCACCGCCACCGCCGGCAATAGCCGCAGGTTCCCCAGCAAACTATCCGCCGTGATCAACGCCAGCCGCGCGTTGAGTGGCACCTTGATCAAGTTGATCAGCAGGAAAAACCGTGCGCCGATGCCGATGAGTTCCATCTTCGGGAGCTTCCGCGCGATTAGATAGAGTTGGATCACCGGTCCCGCCGCGTTGGCCAGCATCGTCGCGAAGCCGCCTAAAACTCCGGCACCCAGCCCAAATCCACTCGACTCCGCCAGCCGGTCGAAGGCCCCCGGTTGCCACCGCCGCAACGCTTGCAGCGCCACCATCACCAGCACGCAGCCGCCGATCACCCGCCGCGCCGTGACTTCGGAAATCTCGCCCAGCACCCACCAGCCCAGTGCGATGCCGATCAACGCCGGCCCTAACAATTCCCACACCGGACGCCACGAGCCGTGTTTCAAAAACGCCGGATAAGCCATCAGGTCCGCCGCGATCAGCAACGGCAACGCCAGTCCCACCGACGCTTTCGAGCCGTAGATGTCCGCCAAGATCACCACCGCCACCATCGAGATCCCGCTGAACCCCGCCTTCGACAAACCAATGCACAACGCCGCTAACAGCGCCAGTGCGTAAACTCCCGGATCAGACAACATTTCCCCGCGAAACAGCGGGAAATCACCGCCAACGGCAAGGACAAAGCGCTTCCCGTTTTCGACACTACTGGCTTCCTTTTTCCTATGTCTGAGATGCTGCGAGTCAGTCAACCAAGTGCATCACCGTAGCGGAGATCGCACGATGTGCCAGCGCAGGGGGGGCACGATGGAAGCCGATAAAGAGATCGGCAAACTGCCTCCCCGGCATGGTTTGAGACGAAGTGGTCGTGGAATTGATTCTCCAGCTGAGATGAAGCGGATCGGAGGATGAGACAGTTCCTCGGATGAAAACCATCGCGAACGAAAAATCCAACGCCTGACTGAAATTTTAAAAATAGTGGATTAGGCCGACGGTCAATTGCAAAAAGTACGCTCCCGAGCGCGGGCGTGAGAGTTAATTGGATTCGGTTCGCGCTGCTGCGAGATCGCTTTTTTGAAAAAAATCACTGGCCATCATTGAGCTGCTGTCTGATCAGGGATTCTGGACTATAAATTATTGCATCCATTTAGCTGTCCCACACCATGAAACGCCATTCCCATCCCTACTTCAGCACCTATGCCGCCATCCTAGCCTGCCTCGGATTCACATTTCATGCTCATGGCACAACGGTCACGTTGGCCTTGGCACAAGGATTCGGTGCTCTCGTCGCGAGCACGTTTACAAACACCCGTCCCACAATCATCAACGGTAATATCGGGGTGAGCACGCGCACCGCTATCCCAAGCTTCCCTCCCGGAACAGCGACAACACTTCGTTCAAACGACGCAGTCTCGCAGGACTGGCGAATCCGGTGAATCTGACAGGCTCAAACCTGGGCGGCATGCTGCTAGCTCCCGGCGTCTATTTCTTCTCCGGCATCGCGGACATTACTGACGTGCTCACCTTGGATGGCAAAACCAAGTCAATCCCAGTTTTGTCTTTCAAATTGGCACCGCGTTGAGTGCGGCCGATTCGAATTCATCGATCATCATGATCGGCGGCGCGGATCCCAGCCAAGTTTATTTCCAAGTGGGAAGCTCAGCGACGATCGGCACGAATAGCTCGATGAGAGGCACCATCGTCGCCTGGGACAGCGTCACCTTTAAAGCCGGTGCCAGCCTCCACGGTCGGGCGATCACTCTCAATGGAACGGTCACGATGGACTCGAACATCATCACGATTCCCGAGTCAACCGCTTCGATCCTGCTCCTATCCGGAATGGCATCCTTGCTAACGCGAAGGAAACGGTCGTCCCATCACTGCTGAAACAGGATCCTCCGAATCCTCACGGAGATCTCCGGATACCCATGACCACATTGCGGAGTCCAGTCGTTGATGATGATAGTCAAACTCGGGCTGGCGTTGTTGTCATCGCCGCTCTGCATGGCCTTTGCACCCTGGTTGCGGAGGCGTCGTCCTTCTTCTGATATCCGACACAGAAGTGACCGCGGAAAGCACGCTTGAGGGCCGTGCTTCAGGCCATTGATGCCTTCGCCGTCCAGAGATGGCGTCTCGCTGCTATCAAATACGGTGGGCATTCGGGGAAAATGGGTTGGGGTAAACCCGCATGGCGCTTTCACACTTAGAAAAGTGCCGAGTTCCAACAGTCCCCCGCGATTCCAACCAGTGCCGGTCTCAGCAATTTCCACTCCGGTCACCATGAACCGTGTTTCAAAAACGCCGGATAAGCCATCAAGTCCGCCGCGATCAGCAACAGCAACGGCAACGCCAGCCCCACTGACGCTTTCGAGCCGTAGATGTCCGCCAGGAGCACCGCTACTGGAGCGTCGTGGAAAACCGCCGCGTCGCAGGTGGCCGATCCGTTCAGAAAACCCTGCTCTACCTCGGCGAAATCAACGACAGCGACCGCGCTGGCTGGACCCGCGCCATCG
Organism: Luteolibacter sp.; assembly: GCA_043748885.1. Lineage (GTDB taxonomy): Bacteria > Verrucomicrobiota > Verrucomicrobiia > Verrucomicrobiales > Akkermansiaceae > Luteolibacter. The sequence goes on from JAYVEJ010000467.1 coordinate 9,993, forward strand.
AAGCCGTCGATGAACGCTACCACCCCCGCCAGATTAGGGCAAAGAAGGGTGAGGAGTCCTGAGTTGTGGCCGTGGACGATTGCTTGTCCTTCTTGATCTAGGAAACCAAGGTCTGATGGTTTACGCCGTGATGCGCGGCGGTGCGCGAGGCTCTCAGCCCGCTAGCCCGGCAGGCATCAACCATGGTTTTCTTCTGTTCCTGAGTGCAGCGCAGGCGACAACGCCGGTCGGCCTTCCTAATGGATTCATTCATAGCTGACATAGGGAGCCAAACTATGACGCTTATAATATAGGCTTCCAGAATCTTCAGGCGCCGCTACGGACTCCGCTTACTTTATTCTTACTTTCACAAGACCGCTGGTTGGGTGCGCAATTCCTATAAATGGACGGCCATACTGAGAGCTTCTTGGTAATATACTGCCGCGCGTGAGGATTTGTGAAAACGGTTCAGGAGGCGGTGACGCATTCAAGGGGAGCACATGCGCCCTCGCATGTCGTTTTCGACGCACTCGTCGAAAATCTTGTCCTCTCACCCGCGACGTCCGTCTCCGGTGAGGGGGTCTCATTGGGTCGGTTGATTTTTCGGGACTCGGACGCAGTTCGTCGAACAACTCATAAAGCTCCTGTGATGGGAAACGCAAGTCTTTGGCGAGGGCGCATGTGCTGCCCAAGACTTTCACGCCGTCCTTCCGCTAGAAAAGTTTCCACAAATCTTTGTGCGCGGCAGTACAAATTAAATCGCGCAGAAATATAAACCTGAATTTCAAACTGGGTTTTACCTTTGTCAGCGCTTTTCCGGTGCGTTGCTAAACTTCGCGCTGCGCTGAACCTCACAGAAGCGTGCTTCAGTTTTACCTCTGTAGCGGAATGAATTCGAGTCAAGTTCACACCAGTATATTCGGAATGGTGTCGTAGGAAAACGTGTAATCAAGTAACTTGCATATTTGACATTTTCCGTGGTGTTATGGTTGATCATGCATAAATGGATTCTAGGTAAAACCATAGCCTTTTCGACTTTGATCGCCGCATTCTTATTTAGCAGGACAATTAGCTCCCTGTTTGGAGAGCACTGTATTCGAATGTATAAATGGTGAGCCGCACTTGAGAGAATTGATATCGAAAGGGTTTACCAAATTGATGCCGGGAG
>JAYVEJ010000468.1:0-11130 GCA_043748885.1 Luteolibacter sp.
GAGCAGCGTCGCGACGGGTGAGTGGAGGGGGTGGAGTTTCAATGGAGGCTACCACCTTCTCTCGCAGAATTTGTTCGATTCGGCCGTTCAAAGCCGGAGCGATTCGCCCACTACCGGCACTGGGCGAAAACCGGTAGTGGGTGAGCTGCCTGCTGGCTTGTTAGGATGAGTTTTGACAAAATCATGGGGGGCACAAAATTTCTTGAAGACAGCGATGGGGTGGGCCTTTTGTCGTGAGGAGAGTCCTAACTGACGGATCGGCGCAGCGCTTTGGCTTCTGCGAGGACGGCTTGGAGGGCGGAGAGAACGGGTGAGATGGAAGCGGCTAGAAGGGTCTCGGAGTGGGACGGTAAAAGAGCGGGATGGGCGAGGTCGTCGGTATCGCCGAGGCCGGAGTCGCGGTGGGTGCGCATGCGGGCGGCGATGAGTTGTTTGAGTTCCTCGGCGTTGTCGATGCCGCGGAAGTAGGCGGTGTGGAGGTTCTGTTGGACGCCGGCTTGGGGATTTTTTGCGGCACTGCTGCCCCCGCCGGCGGTCTCGACTTTGAGATCGGCGATGCCGAGGAGCCGTTGGATGGGGCCTTGGGTGACGGCGAGGTTTTGGATGTTGGCAAAGGTGAAGGTGATTTCCCGGACGGAGAGCACTCCCTCGCGGATGCGCAGGCTGCGATCGGTGACGAGATACCAGCGTTTCTCGAAATCTAACTGGACGAGGGCGAGCCGGAAAAGGGCACTGCCGACAAGGAAAGCAACGATCAGAATGCCAAGGGTCGTGACGACGGCGAGGGTGCCGCCCGTTTCACGACTGAAGATGACGGTGCCGACAGTTAGAACGGGGATAGCGGCAACGGCGAACATGAAGAGGGTGCGGATGGCCCAAAGCAGACGGAGGTAGGAGAGGTATTTGGGCGAGGCGCGGAAGACGCGGGCGGACGCTTCGTCGCCGGGCGGCGGCTCGGGCTGGGGCGGGATGCGCAGCCATTTTTCGCCGAGGAGGCGGAAGGAGTTATACATCGCGGGTGGGGGTGGAGTTGTGGGATTCTATGGCCTCGCGGGTGCGGCGGAGTTCGTCGCGGATTTCGAGCAGGATGGCGGCGGTTTGTGGGTCGCTTGCGGAAGGGTTAGACGGGGATGCTGGAGCGGCGGGAAGATGGCGGTCGCTGCGGGCACCTCTCATACGGGAGTAGAGAAAGTCCCGGATGGCTTCGTATTCCTTGAAACCCTCGATGACGAGCTCGGCCCCGGCATTTCCGGAGGCGGTCTGGATCTGGAGATCGGCGAGGCCGAGCCAACGCTGGATGAAGCCGGAGCGGAGGTGAATGTCCTGAATGCGAGCGTAAGTTAGATTTACCTCGCGGCGGAAGAGGATGCCGACGCGCATGTGGACGCCTTCATCATCGAAGCGGTAACGGAGAGTGTAATAGCGGAAGTAGAGCAGCGGTAGCGAGAGGATGATGGCGGGGCCGGTGAGGACGGAGCGGATCAAATAGAGTGTCCACAAACGGGGGTGTGGACGCTCAAGAGCGAAGATGGCGTGAGTTTGGGGAGGGTGTTCCATGGCGGGCATTTCAACATGGGAAGGGAGGGCGGGTCAATGGGCAGGCTGAGTGGGCGGGATTCTTCTTGGCAGGTGGGCGTGGCTGGCTTGAATGGCGGCATCTTGCCTGAAGAACCTTTCTATCCGCCGTTCGATCATTGGCTTTGGCTGATTCCCGCCTTCCTGATCGGGGCGTGCATCGGCTCGTTTCTAAATGTGGTGATCTATCGGGTGCCGCTGGGGATGTCGGTGAATGAACCGAAGCGGTCGTTCTGCCCGAAGTGCAAGAACCCGATCCCGATGCGGCTGAATTTCCCGCTGGTGAGCTGGCTGTGGCTGTGGGGAAAATGCAAGGAATGCCATGCGCCGATCGCGTTCCGCTACTTCGGGGTGGAGCTTCTAACGGCGGTGTTGTTCACCCTGATGTGGTGGTTGTTCGCGTGGCAATCGGTGGCTGTGATCATTTTCCTGTGGGTGCTGATGGCGCTGTTAGTTTCTATCACGTTTATCGATGCCGAGCACTTGATCATCCCGAGTTCGCTGACGTGGGCAGGCTCGGTGATCGGCCTAGGAGCTTGTGCGGTGTGGCCGCAATTGCCGGTGCTGGCGGGTGATGCGGGGAATTGGTTAGAGGGCTTGAAGCAGGGGACGCTCGGCTGGATCGCCGGATTCATCGGGCTGTGGTTGGTGGTGGAGCTGGGGAAACTGGCGTTTGGGAAAAAGGCGTTGAAGTTCGAGAAGCCGGTGGCGTGGTCGCTCAAGGAGCCGGAGAACGATCAGGATCCGATGTGTTTCGTGATCGATGGCGAGGAGATCCCATGGTGGGATATTTTTTCCCGCAAGTCTGACCGGCTGGCGGTGGTGACCACGGAAATCAACGTGGACGGCGAGCCGTCGGGCGGTGGTGAGTTGTTCATCCGTGAGCTAGAAATCCAGATGCCGGACGGCACGGTGGTGCCGCTGGCCAAGCTCAAGTCGCTCGACGGGATGGCGACAAGCACGGTGATCCCGCGCGAGGCGATGGGCATGGGCGACGTGCATCTGCTAGGGATGATCGGCGCGTTCTTCGGCTGGACGGGGGTGTTTTTCTCGCTGTTTGCGGCGTCGGTGTTTGCAATCATCGCGGCGGTCATCGGGCGGATCGGGTTCGGCAAGCAACTGCCGTTCGGGCCGTTTCTGGCGATGGGCGCGCTGGCATGGTTGTGCGGTGCGTGGAAACTTTGGGCATGGTATATGAATGTGCTGGGGCCTATCGGGACACCGTGATTTTCAAACGATGGAGGGCAAAAAACCGCAACCGTGGAGTGCGAGCACTGGCTTGGCCCGGGCGATTCTCCACGACCGCGGCGAGCGCCGGAAGTGGCTGGGGCGGATAACCTTGCTGCCGTTAGGGATGCTGGCGGTGGGCTTGTGGGTCATTCCTAACTGGATCTGGGCGAGTCCGTGGCGGGTGCTTTTCTGGTGGGGCGGCTGCGCGGCGGCGACCTGCGTGGTGGTGTTATTCGCGGTTTACGATGCCCTCGCCGTGATCCGCGAGGAGCGGGCCAAGCGGCGGTCCGCTGGCGATCCGCGCTGACGGCTTACGGGAAACTGCCCGGATTTTCAGTGGCATCCTGGGGCTTGCGGTGGGGGGATCAATCCGTGTTGCGATGGGTTGTTATAAACCCCGTTGCACCGTGATGTTTGAAAGACCGCGACTATCATGTTGGCAAACAATCGCCCTCGGTGTTGTGATGGCGGCGATGAAAATTTGTAGCCCGGCAGCTCCCCGCCCCGTGATCTATCAGCTCATGGTTCGCACCTTCGGCAATACCAACGAGACCCGCAAAACCAATGGCACGCTTGCGGAAAACGGCTGTGGGAAATTCAATGATATCAACTCTACCGCGTTGGCTTCATTGAAGGAAATGGGCTTCACCCATATCTGGCTGACCGGGGTGCTCGAACAAGCAAGCGGCACGGCCTACCCGCATCGACCCGCCGATGCGCCGGATATATTAAAGGGCATCGCCGGCAGTCCCTATGCCATTAGGGATTACTTCGATGTCTCCCCGGACTATGCATTGGATCCTGATAAGCGGTTGGAGGAATTCAAGGCATGTGTGGATCGCTGCCATACACTCGGACTAAAAGTGATCATCGACTTCGTGCCGAACCATGTTGCCCGTTCTTATGCATCCGATGTGAAGCCGGAACTATCATTTGGCCAAGGCGACAACCCTGAGAAGTTTTTTGATAGAGATAATCATTTCTATTATCTTCGCCCGGACGATACCGGCGGTGGTCCGCCACTCAAGCTGCCGACTGCCTCGCTGCCGGGGTGCAGTGGTTTGTTTGCCCCCGAGACCACCTTTGGCCGGGTCACGGGTAACAATGTGATCTCCTGGTCGCCCTCGATCCATGATTGGTATGAAACGGTGAAGTTGAACTATGGCCATGATTTTACCCAAGGCTGCAAAACGACGGATCTTCCCGGCCCCGATGCGGTGCCCGCCGTCGTGCCGAAAACTTGGCGGACGATGGATGCAATCCTCGCTTTCTGGCAGCAGTTAGGTGTGAACGGCTTCCGCGCAGACATGGCTCACATGGTGCCGATGGAGTTCTGGCATTGGGCGGTGAAGCGCGCCCGTGCCCGCCAGATAGATGTGTTTTTCTCTGCGGAAGCTTATAACAATGATCCCGCCAAACTCACCGACGGCCCTGTCTTGGAAGAACTGCTCAAGGCCGGCTTCGACGCAGTTTATGATGACCCGAGTTATGATGTTCTCGAAGGAATCTATAATTCCGAAAAATGGGCGAATGATCTGGATCCGCTAACGTTCACTGGCGAGTTGTTTCACCAATCACTGCGTTATGCGGAAAATCATGACGAAGTCCGTCTCGCCAGTCCCAAGGAGTGGGGTGGCCTCGGGATGAAAGTCGGTCGCCCTGTGAGTGCGGTTCTATTCGCGATGGGCCGCGGTCCGGTGATGCTCTATCACGGCCAAGAAGTCGGCGAATCTGCTGCTGGGAGCGAAGGCTTCAGCGGCGACAACGCACGCACCTCGATTTTCGATTATGGGTCCATGCCCGAATTCACCAAGTGGGTGAACGGCGGGAAATACGATGGCGGCGGGCTGAGCGCCGAGCAGAAAGCACTGCGCGATTGGTATAGTAAACTCATCCGCGCGACCCAAACGCCCGCCTTCACCGCCGGGGAGTTTTATGGACTCAATCATGCGAACAGGGAGAACCCGAAATTCGGCCGGGTGGGGGACGAGACCGCCTCCGGTCACTGGCTTTACGTCTTCCTGCGTCATGATCGGGCGAGCGGTCAATCGTTCCTCGTCGTCGCCAATTTCAGTGGCAGCGAAACCTTGCGCGGCGTGAACGTGAACATCCCGCTAGACGCCTGGAAATTCATGGGTCGCCCGGATCACGCCGCCGCGAAATTTACGGATCGCCTCAACAGCGAGTGGTCCGGCCTAGCGGGCAAAGATGGGCTAACACTCCCCCACCTCGCACCGTGCAGTGCGCTGCTGTTGGAGATTTCGGAGTGAGCGCGGCGCTACAGTATCCCCATCATAGAAATCTGGATTGCCCGTTGGCTGGGTTCCTCCTGAGCCGACAAAGTCACACAATCTCGCGATTTTGCCACTCCTCCAATCGCAAGAAAGCGCACCGCGACGATTGCCTGTTTAGAAGGTCCGCATTCATTTCGCCAGTCCCTCCGACATCTTCTCCGCCTGCTTCTCCAGTTTCCAGAACTCCGCTAACAACTCTTTCGCGGGCGGCGAAAGGATGTCATCGGTGCCGAAGAGGGGGGAAAAAGCCGCCGAAGTTTTTTCCTTGCGTCTTGGGTCACTGGCTCTAGCTCTTGCGCGTGTTTGTTTCGCGATGCCATTGGCTGCGGTTGCTTCTCACCCTTGTCTTGGTGATGGGTATCCTGACGACGCAGCGAGTCAGTGCGGCCGCTTCCATTTGCCCGGACGAACCCGATGGCATTTGTCATGTGGAGCACCGCGGTGCGGGCAAGCAGACAAGTGGGCAGCAGCAAGAGGGAAGCTCAAAGGTTCCCGAGAAGCATTGTCCGTGTCCTTGCCACCAGGTGGCCAGTCCTGCGGTGGCTTTTGCCACTGCGGATTGGGTGATCCAGAGGTCAGAAACTAACCGTTGGGATGTGATCCCGACGACCGTGCCTGCCCGGCTCGCGACCCACTGTTTGGAGCGACCTCCGAAGTTTTAAGTGAAGTGACCCCAGGTCCGTTGTGACCTGAATTTCGTGTCGTTGGGATTTCCAACGATGGAATCCGAATCCTTGATTTGGAGCGCACTCTTCACTTTGAACCTTTTTATGTTGTACTCTCGACGTCTCCTTTTTCTAACTCCTCTGGTGGCCCTAGTGGCTTGCCAATCCGGCGCATTTCCCCAGGGAAATTCAAGATCTCCTGCCATCGTCCGTTACCAAGTCGCCACGACCGGGGCGATGCCTCAGCCGGGCGGGACTATCAGTTTCGGCGAGGCCGCGTTGCTGGCCTTCGCTAACAACCCCGGACTCAAGCCATTCAGCCCTGCGTTGCGCGCTGCGGATGGGAATATCCTGCAAGCCTCTCTGCGACCGAACCCAAGCCTCGACGGACAGGTGGAGAATATTCTGGGCACTGGTGCGAACCGCGGATTCGACGCTGCGGAATCCACGCTGGCGGTCGGCCAACTCATCGAAAGGAAGGGCAAACGCGAGGCGCGCCGCGACGTGCAGATCGCTGAAAAAGCGCTCGTCGTTTCCGACTACGAGATCGCCCGGCGGGATCTCTTCACCGAGGTCGGCAAGGGCTACGCGCAAGCGTTGGTCGCCCAGGAAAAGGTCGCCCTCTATGCGGATTTCGTCACTCTCAACGAGTCCTTCCTGCCGGAGATCGACAAGCGGATCGAGGCGGGGAAAGTCACCGCTGTCGAAAGAGTTAGGGCTAGGACCGCCGTCGCCACTGCGCGTCTAGCAGGGCAACAGGCGCAACGCGAGTTCCGCACTGCGGCACTCCGCCTGGCCGCCACTTGGGGAAGCACATCGCCCGGGTTTACGGCGGTGGCGGGCAAACTCGGCGAGTTGCCGGACCGCGCGGACCAAGCTTCGCTGGAGCGGCGACTGGTCACCCATCCGGCCTACCGCAAGGAATCCCGCGAGATCTCGAAAGCGCGGGCGGAGAACCGACTGGCGCAAATCAAGGGCAAGCCCGACGTGACTGTCCGCGGTGGCGTCCGCCATTTCTGGCAGAGCGATGACGAAGTGGCGTTGGTCGTCGGATTCTCGATGCCTCTGCCGTTCAACGACTGGAACCAAGGCGAGGTCGCCGCGAGCGCCGCGCAAATCGAGGCGGCGCAAAAGCAACGGGCCGCAACTCTGATTGGGCTGAAAACCCAACTCAACCAGTCGCTGCAAATTCTAACTGACACCCGCCGCGAAGTGGAGACGATCAAGGTCGAGCTGTTGCCGGGCGCACAGGAGGCCTTCGACGGGGTGCAGGATGGCTATTCCAAGGGCCGCTTCGGTTACCTCGATCTCATCGAAGCCCGCCGCAATCTCATCGAAGCCCGCGTCCAACTCCTCACGGCCAGCGCCGCCTATCATGAAGCAGCAGCGGAAATCGCGGGCCTCACCGCGCCGCTGCCCGGTGAAGGCTCCTCAAAGTAACATTTTCTAACATTATATATCATGAACAAACTTTTCAAAATTCTCAATATCATCGCCTTGGTGGCCGTCGCCTTTTTCGTCGGTAAAATGATCCTGCACAGCGGAAAACCGGCGGGGGCCGGGACGAAGGAAGCCCCGCAGGCGGAGGCTGCGGGAGAAGCCGCCGCCAAGGATTTCGTGAAGATCACGGAGGAGAAATTGGCGGATGCGAAGATCGGATCCGCCGAGGCAGGACCGGCCGTGCTGGAACGTCACCGCTCGTTGTTTGGCCAGTTCCGGGCGAATGAAGAAGGGATTGCCCACATCGCGCCGCGTTTCCCCGGCGTGATCCAAGCCGTCAACAAGCGGCTCGGTGACAAGGTGGAAAAGGGCGAAACCATCGTGGTGATCGAGTCCAACGAAAGTCTCGAAACCTACGAGGTGAAATCCCTCATCAGCGGTACGGTCATTTTCCGGGACGCGCAACGCGGCGAAGCGGTCACGGAGGGCCAACGGCTGCTCACCATTTCCGACCTATCCACCCTGTGGGTCGATCTCAACGCCTATCCTCAGGATTATCATCTCTTGAAACTCGGCCAGACCGTTGAAATAACCGCAGCCGCATTGGAAAAGCCGTTCGAGGCGACGATCGACTATATCTCACCCTTCGGCACCGAGGGCACCCAAACCATGCTCGCCCGCGCGACGGTGGCGAATGCGGACAATCATCTCCGCCCGGGATTATTCGCGGAAGGTAGCATTCAAATCGGCAAGGAAGAGGTCGCGCTCGCGGTTGAGAATACCGCCCTGCAAACTTGGGACGGACAGGATGTGGTATTCGTCAAGCAAGAGGATGGCTACAAGGCCGCTCCGGTGGAACTCGGACGCAGCGATGGCAAGAATACCGAAATCATTTCCGGGATGAAAGCAGGTGCGATCTACGCCGCAGATCACAGTTTCCTGCTCAAGGCGGAACTCGGCAAGTCAATGGCGGAGGAAGAGTGATCATTCCCATTTACCTATAACTCCTATGCTAACTAAACTTCTGCAATCCTCACTCCGCCATCGCTGGCTGGTCATTATCGCTACCCTGGCGATGGCCGCGCTCGGGGTCTATAATTTCAATCGTCTGCCCATCGACGCGGTGCCGGACATCACCAATGTCCAAGTCCAAATTATTACCAGTGCCGGAGGTTATTCACCCTTTGAGACCGAGCAACGCATCACCTATCCCGTGGAAACCGCGATGGCGGGAATTCCTTACCTCGAGAAAACGCGCTCGCTCTCGCGCTATGGTTTATCTCAAGTGACGGTTTCTTTCGAGGAGGGCACGGACATCTATTGGGCGCGACAACAAATCGCAGAACGCCTGTCACAAGTCTCTGGGCAAATGCCAGCCGGCATCGAACCGGAGATGGGTCCGATCTCCACCGGCCTCGGCGAAATCTATATGTATTCCGTGGAAGCCGAACCCGGTGCGAAGAAGCCCGATGGCACTCACTATACTCCAACCGATTTGCGGACGATTCATGATTGGGTGGTTAAGTTCCAATTGCGAAACGTCAAGGGCGTCAACGAGGTCAATGCCATCGGCGGATTCGTGAAGCAATTCCACGTCCAGCCCGATCCGGCGAAGTTGCACGCCTACGATCTATCACTCAATGATTTGGTCGAGTCGCTGTCGAAGAACAATCAAAACACCGGCGCGGGCTTCATCGAGAAAAACGGCGAGCAATTCATCGTGCGCTCGCCGGGCCAGGTGAGAACCTTGGAAGATATCGCCGGGATCGTCGTGACGACCCGCGACGGCATCCCGGTCCGCATCGGCGACATCGCGGAAGTTTCTCTCGGCAAGGAATTGCGCTCGGGAGCTGGCACGCTCGACGGCGATGAAGTGGTCCTCGGCACCACCATGATGCTGATCGGAGAAAACAGCCGCACCGTTTCCCAACGGGTGGAATCCAGGATCGCGGAAATCAACCGCAGCCTGCCCGAAGGCGTTAGACTAAAAACCGTTTACACCCGCACCACGCTGGTCGATGCGACGATTGAGACGATCCAAAAGAATCTCGTTGAAGGCGCGATGCTGGTGATCGTCATCCTTTGCCTCGCGCTCGGCAACATCCGGGCGGCGCTCATCGCGGCGGCGGTCATTCCCTTGTCCATGCTTTTCACCATCACCGGCATGGTCGCTAACAAAGTCAGCGGCAACCTGATGAGTCTCGGCGCGCTCGACTTCGGGATCATCGTGGATGGGGCCGTCATCATCGTGGAAAACTGCATCCGCTGCCTGGCGGAAGATCAGCATCGGCGGGGACGTTTGGCGTCCCTGATGGAGCGCTTGATCACGGTGCGAGACGCGACCAAGGAAGTCGTCGTGCCGAGCCTTTTCGGCAGCTTCATCATCATGGTCGTCTATCTGCCGATCGCCGCGCTAACAGGAGTCGAGGGCAAGATGTTCCACCCCATGGCCTTCACCGTGGTGATCGCCTTGCTCGGCGCGATGTTGCTATCGGTCACCTTCATTCCCGCCGCGGTGGCAATTCTGCTGCGAGGGAAAATTTCCGAAAAGGAAAACTTCGTCGTCCGCGGGGTGAAGAGAATTTACGAACCGTTGCTCCGCGCCGCGCTCGAGCATCGCGCGTTTGTCCTGACGACGGCGATGGCGATCCTAATTCTATCAGGGCTACTCGCGAGCCGCCTCGGTTCGGAATTCATCCCCAGCCTGGACGAGGGCGACGTGGCCTTGCAGGCGCTGAGGATGCCCTCGACGGGGATCACCCAATCGGTGGAAATGCAGAAGCAGCTCGAAAAGGAACTCATCAAAATTCCCGAGGTGTCCCATGCCTTCGCCCGGACCGGCTCGGCTGAAATCGCCACCGACCCCATGCCACCAAATATTTCCGATGGCTATGTGATGCTCAAGCCGCAGTCGCAATGGCCCGATCCGACGCTGAGCAAGGCCGCCGTGGTGGACAAGATCAACGAGGTCGCCACCGCGCAACTCGGCGCAAACTATGAAATCAGCCAGCCCATCGAACTTCGTTTCAATGAGTTGATTTCCGGCGTCCGCAGCGACCTCGGCATCCTGATTTACGGCGATGACATGGATGTCCTGCTCGCCACCGGCAACAAGATCGCGGGCGTCGTGAAAACCGTCGGCGGTGCCGCCGATATCAAGGTCGAGCAAGTCACCGGCCTGCCGATGCTAACCGTCAACATCGACCGCCAGGCGATCAGCCGTTATGGGCTGAACATCGCCGAAGTGCAGGAAGCCGTGGAAATCGCCATCGGCGGCAAACAGGCGGGCACCGTCTATGAAGGTGACGTGCGCTCGCCCTTGATCGTGCGGCTCCCCGAAATGTTGCGGAAGGATCTCGATGCGATCCGCCGACTTCCGATCCCGGTGCCCAAAGTGGTAGCCGCTAAAACGTCCTTGCAACCGGTCGCCAACGGTCCCGGCTTCGTCACGCTGGGGTCCGTTGCGAAACTCGAACTCACCAACGGCCCGAACGAGATCAGCCGCGAAAACGGCAAGCGCCGGATCGTCGTTTCCGCCAACGTCCGCGGCCGCGACCTCGGATCGTTCGTGGGCGATGTGCAGCAAAACATCGCTGCGGCGAATGTCGTCCCGCCGGGCTATTGGATCGAGTACGGCGGGCAGTTCCAACAGCTTCTATCCGCCACCAAGCGGCTTCAGTTGGTGATCCCCATCACGCTGTTCCTGATTCTGTTATTGCTCTTCATGACCTTCGGCAGCGTGAAGGACGCGCTGCTCGTTTTCTCCGGCGTGCCGCTCGCCCTCACCGGGGGCATCGCCGCGCTGTGGTTGCGAGATATCCCACTTTCCATCTCGGCCGCAGTCGGCTTCATCGCGCTTTCCGGCGTGGCCGTGCTCAATGGCCTGGTGATGATCAGTTTTATCAAAAGCTTGCGCAAGCAGGGCA
>JAYVEJ010000469.1:0-1559 GCA_043748885.1 Luteolibacter sp.
AACGCCAGTTTCTTGCTAGCAGCGATGACCTGCACCGGCGCGGCGGCGTAGCTCAGGGGGCTGTGGAAAACTTCGGGTGCCGAAGTGCCGCGCACAAAGGCGGCATTGATATAGTAAGTGCCCTCGGCATCGGCAGGGATTTTCAACCGCACGCTGGTGCCTTGGGTTGCGGTTTTAAACCACTGCGCAGTGATGACTTTATCGCGCTCGAGAGTCACCAAGCCTGCGCCGGCATACGGGGCAGTTAGATATACTTCGATTTCCTCGCCGGGCATCACTTCGCTTTTCGAGAGTTGGAGGTTTAACTCAGCCTCGCGCTCAAGGGTTGCACTTTCATCGCCCTTGCCGACGATTTGGAAAGGCACCGCGCAATGCACCACGCTGTCGGAGTCGATGATCTCCAGCCGGAATCGCCCAGCTTTGTGGGTGGGCAGAGTGACTTGCAAATCACCCGCCGGCAGTGCCAGCGGCTCCTCTAACATTGGGCGCTCCTTCGCCGTGGAGATATAGGCATAGTTGCCGTTATCGAGCTTGGTGAGCACCGAGACTTGGCGAATCTCGATGAGGCGGCGGCGCAGGTTGCCGAGTGCCAGCGGTTTTAAATCGCGACCCACGGCGACGAGCGTTAGAGCGCGACCGCTGTCTTTGGCGATGCTTTCCAGATCGCCATCTGCTTTCCAACCGATGACCGAAGGATACGGAGAAACGAGGTATGTCATGGCATGGCGCACACTGCGGCCACCGTCGCGCTCGAATGCTTCCGTGAGCAGCGCGAGCCGGAATGACGCGTCCTTCAAGGTGTCGAGCGGCAGCTTGAAAGTGGCGATGCCTTTTTCATCGGTCTTCAAATCGCCGAGGTTGATCGTGCGTCCGGCGCGCGAGGTCGATTCAGCGGCATTGCGATCATAGAACGCATAACCGGGCCATTCGGGGAAGCCGAAGTCTGCTGGCGAGAGTTCTAACTGCATGGTCACTCGTCGCTCCGGTGCCGCCTCGCCAGACAGCGATTGCACCGAGACCTCGGCATCGGTCGCCTTGCAATCGAGCCAGCCCGCCGCTGGCGCGGGATCGATGCGGGTGGCCGCTGGCATCGAGCACGTTCACCGTGATCTCATGCACGCCTAACGAGGCGGCTTCTGACAGCCGGAAATCACAAGTGAAGAACCCATCGTAGGGCAGCCGGGTGGTTTGTTTACCCACCTCGCGGCCTTGCGAGTCGGTGAGGGAAATGGACAATGGCAGTCCTTCTAACACCGGCTGCTAATCGCGGCGGCGGGTGATGAAGCCAGCGTGGATTGTGTCGCCCGGACGATAGACTCCGCGCTCGGTGAAGACGAAGGCTTCGATTGCTTTGATCCGCGAGGCGAGCACGCCCTCGGTGTCGAATCGCGAGTAGTCCATCGCTGGGAGTTGGCGTTCGTTGAAGGGCAGGAACGAGGTGTCGCCATTCTTGGTGGCCATCACCGCGACGGGTTGTCGCTCGCCAGTTAGGTCGGGAAACGCAGGCAAGCGGGCGTGACCCGTGGCATCGGTTTTCACGTCCTTCAAAATGCTGCCAT
>JAYVEJ010000470.1:0-4330 GCA_043748885.1 Luteolibacter sp.
GATCGGGAATCCGTATTGATGTAGATCGCGTTTTTCCCCCACGCTTGTGCGGAGTAGAGTTGCTTAGTGCCATCAGTCCGGGGATCGGTGGGGGCGCTGAGCGTGCCGCGATCTGCGATGGGTTGATAGTTGAGGAAGACCTCACGCAAGGTTTGGAAACCGGTGGAGCGGTTCATGATGTCAGTGCTGGAAGAGTTTACATCATTGATGTTTCCAATGTTGCCAGTGCCGTTGTTACGCGCATCCACGCCGCGTCCCGTTGCCATATCCGTGCCGGAGGCTCCTCCCACTGAGCCACCTGCTGGAGCACCGCCGTCGATGTACTTGCGGTTGCCCAGTTCGTGGTTATCCCATGTGGTATAATTTCCCTGCGCGGCATAGAGAGCTTGTAAACAATTCTGTCCGCCGTTGTTCACGGATAGGAAATTTTCACGATACTTCTTTGAGTAGTCTGCCTTCAATTGAGCTTGGGTGGCGAAGGTGGTGCCTGCTACTGGAATGCCGTTGAGACTTAGTGAAGAATTTGAGAGCGTGACGGATGGCGAGTTAAGCCAAGTCGCCGCATTATTACCGGCTACGTTACTCGCATTTTCATAGATCACATCTCCTAGGTTGATATAGAAATCCAGATTCTGGGAGGGGATCACACTGGCCAACGCATAAGGTCGCATCAGGCCGTCATTGTCGCCGCTGAAGGCAAAGTGCAATGGCGCAGCGGCACTGGCGGCGGGTGCCGTTTTGAAGCTGCCGACTTGGCTTATCTCACCCGTTCCGGCCACCACGAAGCGGTAGTAAAACTTTGTCCCAGACGCGAGACCACTCACCGCGACTTTCGCCGTGCAGTCCTTAGCGGGATCCGCTGCGGTGGCGAAAGTAACAGGAGTGGTGAAGCTAAGATCTGTTGCGACTTGAGCGATCAAATTGACGGCCACTCCTTCATTGATGCGCGTCCACAAAGTCGCGCCAGTGCTATCTGCATCACCCGCAGCCACTCCGAGAAAGGTGATCGGGATGGTGATGGTAAATGTCGAGCTTTGGGTGGCTCCGAAGCTGTCGATATAACTGTAGGTAATGATGTGTGGACCTACCGAAGTGAGTGCTGGATTGAAGGTGTTTCCCGAAACGCCCGCGCCGCTAAAAGTTCCGCCCGACGGGGTGGGGGCGGCTGCGGTGAAGAGATCCACGGCAGCGGCGTTAGATACAATCGTCAGCCCGGCCGTGGCGGCGGCATTGTAGGTAGGTTTGAGCGCATTGGTAATCATTCGCACGCGGTAGGCGAGCACCACCGTGTCGTTTTCTAGCCCGGAGTTATAGCTTTGGAGCGTGCCGGAGGCGTCGAGATATTGACCGCTTGCACTGAGGAAATCGTTGTCGTTTCCGACAAACAGGAAGTAGTCGCTAGGCGTGGCTGGATCTTTCACGGAGACCAGACTGAGTGCCTCCCACTTCTCGCTGATTGTATTGATATCGCCGGGTGCAGGGTTCAAGTTGAGGCCGAATTTTGCGACCTCGGGAAGGTTGAGATCTAACTTGCCAATGAGGTTGAGCGCCTCGGTCCACGAGAGGGGAGTGACGGTCGGCGCGAGGACGCCGCCGGGAGCGACGGCGGCCCCTTCTGCGTCGTAGAGTCCGTCGATGTTAGTAGCATTCGTGAGGTCCGCGAGCAGGATGGATTTAAACACCGGAGAGCCTGCAGCACCGCGACCATTGCCATCGCGGGAAAGGATCAGGAGCTGGTGATCATTGAGTACGAGGATTGAACTTTGGGCCGCATTGCGGGTGACGGTGGTGCCGTTCGTGGTGGAGCCGGTGTCGTCCACGCGGGGAAGCTGGATGAGATATTGGGCCACTGGGTCGCCCGGCGTATCGCTGGCGGAAATATCATAGACTAACAAGCGGGTATTCGAGCGGCTTGGGTTTCCCGTGCCGGAGTCTTGGATCGTAGCACTCTGGAGCAAACCGAAAAGCTTGCTGCCAGTGGGACTCTGCGCAAGACCTTCGATGCCTTGGTTATCGCGGCGACCATTCGTCGGGGTGCCGGCGAAGTTGATCGTTCCCACGGGGGTGTGCGGGACGAGCGCGGCGGGAAGTTGCAATTGGCCGTCGATTTGTTTCGAGGCGTTGAAGTGATAGATATAGCCGCCGTATTCATCACTGAGCCAACCCGAGCCGGTCTTGCCCGCACGCGTGTCCAGTGCGAGACCTTCCGCATCGACGGTCAGGCGGTTAGCCACGGTGGCATCACTCTGGGTGGTGTTAGCCGCCACGGTGGGGACGCTGGTGCCGAAGAGTGCTGCGCTGCTAGTGGATAGAAGACCCGTGGTGTAAATAGGTGCGGTGCCTGCATTTCCATCGTGATCATAGGTAAAGCGCGTGGAGCCGGTGAAGGTCATCGCGACTTGATTCTGCGCACTGGTGGGAGCGGCGGAAGTGTATGGGGTGAAGGTGAAGTTAAAGGCATTAATCCGCGATGCATAGTTCGAGTAAATCACGCCGCTGTTATAGCCGCGGTCTGGTAGGAAGTTAAAGGTGCCGCTGAAGCTGCCGTTCTGGTTGTTTGAAAAGCCAGTGACTTGCAGATCGGAAATCGAGCCAAGCGACTCACCGGTGGCTGGGTCGATCGCATTCGCGGGTATCCGGCCGACTCCTTGAAGCCCGAGGTTCACAAACTGAGTGCCATTCACGGTGACTCCAGAGGCCGGCCAACTATCGGTGTTAGGAATGAGCACGTCTCGATTTCCGGAGACCAGTGGAGTTGTGATCACCGGCTCGTCATTGATGAGGGTGCCCACACCTTGGGCATCGGCGATGGTGGAAGTGCCCACGCTGTTGACGAGGTTGGTGAGATTAACCAACAAAGTTTCGTTAGGCTCGGCAAGGGTGTCGCCATTGACGACGATTGATAAAGTCTGAGTCAGCGCACCGCCTGCGGTGAAGGTAAGTGTGCTTGAGGCATAAGTATAGTCGCTGGGTTGGCTGGCTGTTCCATCTGCAGTTGCATAATCCACAGTGAACGCGGTGGCACTGTCATTGCGACTCACGGTGAAAACCAAGTTGGCGGTGCCGCTGTTGCCCTCCGTGATCGAGACATCATTGATGGTCACCGTGGAAGTGGCGGTAGCTGTGGCCGGTGCTATATCCGGATTTCCCCGCATGGTCGTCGCGCCATTGAGCCAAGTGGTGCCGGCGGTGGTGAGTTGGCCAGTGGCAGGGGAAGTGCTATTCGCGGCGGCATCGTAGGTCCAATTGAATGTGGTGCCCGAAGTCGCAACTCCAAATGATACCCGGATCAGTCCGCCGAAGGGGCCACTGAGTTCTGTGCCACCATTCGCCGAACTATTATTATATAGAGTCACTCCATCACCACTGCTACTTAGACCGATTCCCGCGCCTGAGTAATAGCCGACTTGCTGTCCCGCAGCGAGGGACCAGTTGGTTTTAAAGGACGCGACGGTGGCTGCTGTTCCTTCCACGAAGATCACCGACTCGCCCGGGTTGATTGTGGTCACTCCGGCTAACGCGACCGAGAGCGCGACTGAGGACGAGTTATCATCCACCTGATAGTTGGTGATCGTTGCTGAAGTGTCGCCGTAGTTGGTGAGTTCGAACCAATCTGCGATGTCGCCATTTGACATAGCTTCGGTGATCCGAAGTAGAGGAGTTGCGTGAGCTGCACCGGTCCCGCCTAGGACGATGGCGCTCGTCAATGATAGTAAATGATTTTTCATATTAGCTGCTGGTCTAGCATGATGACTTTTGAAAACCAAAAGCATCACGGAGCAGCAGCATTGCCAACAGATCTCAACTCCCGCGACAGAGGTTGTGTGAATAGATCGTCACAGAAGCGGCCAATTTTTCAGCCCCGCGAATCTATATCTCTGAGGCGATTAGATCCGCCATATGTCCCCCTCGCGCGGTCACCCATTTGCCCTTCTTGATGACCTTGGTGAAACCCAGCCCGCTGCCAGCCGCAGCGGTGAAAACCTCCCATGCTTGAGTCGCGAGGATGCCGGAAACAATCAGGTCGCCGCCGGGCGCGAGAGCTTTCGCGATCACTGGCCAGGCTTCGATGAGAATGGTGGAAAATAGATTCGCTAACACCACGTCATAGCAACTTGTGCGCGGCTCCCATTGTAACACATCCTGCTCGCACATCTGGATTTCCGGGGTGCCATTGCGTTCGATGTTGCGAAGCCCGACTGCCACCGCGAACGGATCGAAATCACAGGCAAAGGTTTCACCCGCACCCAACTTCCGCGCCGCGATGGCCAGCACGCCGGTGCCGGTGCCGAGATCGGCGACGCTCCATTCGGTTCCTTTGCGCGACCGC
>JAYVEJ010000471.1:0-1555 GCA_043748885.1 Luteolibacter sp.
ACCGAGGGCATCGGCACAGGTGCGGAGGTCGTTCATGGGCGGGGTGAAATTAGCGGGACTCGCGGCGCTTGTCGCGTGTGGATTCTTCGCCATCGACTCGCGCCGTCCTGCGCTACATCGTCCCGCCATGGCGAAAATCGGCGAACGCGCATCCCTTCAAATCCTCCACGAAAAAACCTTCGGGCTGTTTCTCGATGGCGGCGAACTCGGAGAAATCCTGCTGCCTCACCGCGAAGTCCCCCATGGCTCAAGCCTCGGTGAATATCTGGATGTCTTCCTTTACCACGATTCCGAGGACCGCCCGGTCGCCACCCTCAAGTCGCCCAAGGTCATGCCCGGCCAGTTCGCCCGGCTGAAATGCGTGGACGTCACCGGCGTCGGCGCGTTCCTCGACTGGGGCTTGCCGAAAGATCTGCTAGTCCCCTTCCGCGAGCAAAAAGTCCGCATGGACGTGGGAAAAAACTACATCGTCCACGTCCACGTCGATGAGCAGACCGGCCGCATCATTGCCTCCACCCGCATCGCGCGGCACATGGACCAAGGGCCGCACGAGTTCCGGCCCGGCCAGCCCGTCGATCTCATCGTCTTCGGCAAAACCGACCTCGGCTACAAGGCCATCATCAACAGCACCCACAGCGGCCTCATTTTCGCCAACGATGTGTTCCAACCGCTCCAACCCGGTGAAACGCTCAAGGGCTACATCGCCGATGTTAGACCTGACGGCAAAATCGACCTCAGCCTGCACGCCCCCGGCCGCGCGAAGATCGATGATCTCGAAGGCCAGATCCTCGCAGAGCTGGATGCCCGCGGTGGCTTCTGGCCGCTCGGCGATCACAGCTCCGCTGAGGAAATCAACAGTGAGTTAGGTGTTAGTAAACGAACTTTCAAGCAAGCCACCGGCGCGTTGTTTCGGAAAGGCAAGATCACCCTTGGAGCCAATGGGATGCGAACTGTTAGGTAAGCTTGACCTCCCCTCACTTCCGTTTCTTCACCGCCTTCTTCTGCTCGAAACTCACAAGCTTCGCGTCGAACGCCTCGGGTTCATATCCCGGATGCGCCCACTCGATCTCGCCGTGCAGCGCTTGCATGTATTGGAATGTCCCGCCGAAGTCTTCCGGTGGACAGGCCCGCTCACCTTCTAACACCACAGGCCCGCCTTCACCGGCGCTCCATTTTTCGAAGACGATTTCATGAATCCACTCATCAGCGAAATCATAGCGATAAAGAATCCGAATCGGCAGGCGACGTTTACCAATGAAGTTCTTCACGGTCAGCACCGCCTCGTCTTGGAACTCACCGGCCGTCTGATCTTCCAGCCCGATGGGGCCGATGACATCGACGAGACGCTTGCCTTTGCCATGGCGGAATTCGTGAGGGCTTTTGTTATCCCAGCCCATCACCGCTTGCACCGCGTCGCTAAACTGAATGAAAGTAATGTCTGCGGAAATCGAAAACCGCCGCCAAATCTGCGGCTGGATCCCATAGATAAACACCTTCACCACCACCCGGTTTTCGTCCTTTGCTTTCGCCATGCCCGCAGCTTGTGAACGCTGCC
>JAYVEJ010000472.1:0-4324 GCA_043748885.1 Luteolibacter sp.
TCCATTTCCGTGTTTGCTTCGAGGCATCGGCACGCAGAAATCCGGTTGAACGACGGCTTGCCGTTTCCAAATCCGTTGACTAATTTCTTCCGTCACAGCCGCCTATGAAAGCCAACCTCCTCCTCTCCTTGTTCGTTTTGGTCACCCCGCTTGCGGCTCAGAACGGGCCACAGCCGGTCGAAAAAATGCCAGTCGTTGATGCCAAAACGTTGTCGCCTAACCAACAAGCGTTCCTCAATCTCCCAGAAGAAAGCCGCAAGGAGTTCGTGAAGCACTTGAGCGAGGCGACCCGGCTTTTCCAACAAAAGCGGATTTTTGAAACGCTCGACGAGCTGGAAAAGACTGCCAAAATTTTCGCCGACAGTCCAGAAATCTACAATCTGCGCGGCAGTTGCTTCGTCGAGATGCGCGCCTTCGACAAGGCTCTCGCCGAGTTTGAAAAAGCCCGCAGTTATACCAAGGACAATGCGAGTATCGACTTCAACGTTGCCGAGATTTACTTCGTCACCAAGGAGTGGAAGAAGTCCCTCGAGATCTTGGAAAAGATCAGCAAAATCCTGCCGAAGGAAAACATGGCGCTCGGTCGGTTAGTCGAGTTCAAGATGCTTCTCTGCATGAAAAAACTCGGCATGAATGCCGAGGCGGCGACCCTCGCCGATAAGTATGATTTCCTCGACGACTCCCCTTATTACTATTTCGCGCAGGCGGCGCTCGCTTATGACAAGAAGGATTTGGTCAAAGCGGAAGAGTGGTTAGCCATCGCCGGGCGCATTTTTCAAGACCCCAATGTCCTCGCTCCGTGGCAGGACACGATGGTCGAGTATGGCTACATCAAGAGCTTCTACGGCGACGACTCTGCGGCTGATAAATAACTCACGACTCGCCCGCAGCGCGCTTAAGTTCCTCAATGAACGCCAGCACCTGCGACGAGGTGTTAGCCTCTGCGGAAACTCCCGCTGCCACCTCGATCTGCTCCGGCTCGGCTGCCAGCGGACGAGTGATCAGCCGCTGGCGGTGGCCGCGCTCGACGCCGGTGCCAGTGCCTAACAGCGCGATCCCGAGATTGCCTTCGAGCGCCGCGGTCAGACTGCTGATGCCGTCGAACTCGCCGACGATCTTGGCTTGCAGATGATGCTCGCGGAAAAATCCGGTCACCCGGTCCCAGTAGTCGGGATAGTGCTCGCGGTCATATAACAGCATCCGCTGGCCATCCAGATCCTTGGCGGAGATCCGTTTCAACTTCCCTAACGGATGACTGGCCGGCATCACCACCTGCCAACCATAGTTGCGCAAGGCGATCCAGCGGATCCGCTCCTGGATGCCCTTGCATGGGGCCGCAAGGATCAAGTCTAACTTCCCCGCCGCCAGCCCCGTGCGCATTTCCGCCGAGGACCAATCGCATAGACTCACCCGCACCCGCGGGTGAAATTGGGTGAAACGCTCGATCGCGACTGATAGAAAATCCCCGGCGAGAGACGGCGCGTAGCCGACCCGCAGCGGTTCGCCGGTCGCCGTGGCCTGGACTTTTTCGATCATCGCTTCGCTGAATTTCACCAGCTTGCGTGCCTCGCTCATGAGAACTTCGCCTGCAGGTGTTAGGTGGATCGAATGCGCCCCGCGTTCTAGCAGGGTGGTGTCGAGTTCTTCCTCCAGCGCCTTGATCTGCCGACTCAGCGCGGGCTGGGTGAGACGCAGTTTTTTCGCCGCTGCCGAGATGCTGCCAGCTTCTCCCACCTCCAGAAAATGTTTGAGATGGCGCAGGTCCATGGCGCGATTGTTGATCCGCTGCGAGGGAAACGGCAAGCGATGCGTTGCAAGGTGGATAACAGCCCGCTAAATTGCTTTCAAATTCACCACCATGGGACTCGAAAAAATCACTCAAAAACTTCAGGAAGCCCTGCAATCGGCGCAAAGCATCGCCTCCAAATCCGCCCACTCGGAAGTAAAAAGCGCCCACGTCTTGCTTGCCCTGCTCCAGCAGGAAAGCGGCATCGCCACCCCGATTTTGCAGAAAGCCGGCGTCGATATCGGGCGGCTGAAACTCTCGGTCGCCGCCGCGCTCGCCCGCGAACCGAGTGTCCAGGGCGCATCCACTCAACCGCAAATCAGCGTCGGCCTGCGCGCCACCTTGGACTCCGCAGACAAGGCCCGCGAGTCGCTGGGCGACGACTACCTCAGCGTCGAGCATTTCCTGCTAGGCGCATTGAAAGGCGACTCGCCCGCTGGCAAGCTCCTCAAGGAAGCCGGACTCGATGAGAAAAAAGCTCGCGAAGCCATCACCGGCGTCCGCGGCTCGCAGAAAGTCACCGACGACTCGCCCGAGGGGAAATACCAGACACTCGAAAAATACGGCACCGATCTAACAGCCCGCGCGCGTGACGGCAAGATCGACCCCGTCATCGGCCGCGACCATGAGATCCGCCGCGTCCTCCAAGTCCTGTCGCGCCGCACCAAAAACAACCCGGTGCTGATCGGCGAGCCCGGCGTCGGCAAGACCGCCATCGTCGAGGGACTCGCCCGCCGCATCGTCTCGGGCGACGTGCCGGACTCCATGAAAAACAAACGCATCATCGCCATGGACCTCGGCGGGATGTTAGCTGGCGCGAAATACCGCGGCGAGTTTGAGGAACGCCTCAAAGCATTCCTCAAAGAAGTCACCGATTCCGAGGGCCAAATCATCCTCTTCATCGACGAGCTGCACACCATCGTCGGTGCCGGAGCGAGCGAGGGCGCGGTGGATGCTTCTAACCTCCTCAAGCCGCAACTCGCCCGCGGCGAGCTGCGCACCATCGGCGCGACCACCCTTGATGAATACCGGAAGTACATCGAAAAGGACGCGGCGTTAGAACGGCGTTTTCAGCCTGTCATGGTCGGCGAGCCATCGGTGGAGGATTCCATCGCCATTCTCCGCGGACTGAAGGAGCGCTATGAAGTCCACCACGGCGTACGCATCCAAGACAGTGCGCTGGTCGCCGCCGCCACTCTATCAGACCGCTATATTTCCGGGCGTTTCCTGCCGGACAAGGCCGTCGATCTCGTGGATGAAGCTGCCGCCCGTTTGAAGATCGAACTCGACTCGATGCCCACCGAGATCGACGTCTTGGAGCGGCAGATTCTCCAGTTAGAAATGGAGAAGAAAGCCCTCGAAAAAGAGACGGATCGTGCCTCCGTCGTCCGCCTCGACAAGGTCAAGGAAGAGCAGGCCAACCTCCGCGAGAAATCTTCTGGCCTGATGGCTCAGTGGCGGAATGAGAAGGCGATCATCGACCTCGTTAGAGCCGCCCAGGAAAAAATTGAGTCGCTCAAAGGCGAGGCCGAACGCGTCCAACGGATCGGCGATCTCACACGGGCCTCACAGATCACCTACGGCGATCTACCCGAAGCCCACCGCGAACTCGATGCCGCCAAGGACCAGCTCACCGCCCTCCAAGGCCAAGGCGCGTTGCTCAAGGAAGAGGTCACCGAGGAGGACATTGCCCGAATCGTTTCCTCGTGGACGGGCATCCCGGTGAGCCGTTTGCAGGAAGGCGAGAAACAAAAACTCATCAGTATGGAAGCGCGGTTAGGCGAACGCGTCGTCGGCCAGAAGAAAGCCATCAAGGCGGTTTCCAACGCGGTTCGCCGCGCCCGCGCCGGATTTCAGGACGAGAACCGGCCAATCGGTTCGTTCATTTTCCTCGGCCCCACTGGCGTGGGAAAGACCGAGCTTTCCAAGGCTCTTGCCGAGTTTCTGTTCGACGACGAGGGCGCGATGATCCGCATCGACATGTCGGAATACATGGAAAAACACAGCGTCGCCCGGCTGATAGGGGCACCACCGGGCTACGTCGGTTACGAGGAAGGTGGCCAACTCAGCGAACAAGTTAGACGCAAGCCATACTCGGTCGTGCTCTTCGACGAAATCGAGAAAGCCCACCCGGATGTCTTCAACGTCTTGCTCCAAGTCCTCGACGACGGACGCATCACCGACGGCCAAGGCCGCACCGTGGACTTCCGCAACACCGTGCTGATCATGACTTCTAACATCGGCTCGCAGTTCATCCTTCACGAAGGAAATGCCGAGCAACGCGAAGCCAAAGTGACCGAAGCCCTGCGCGGCCATTTCCGCCCAGAGTTCCTCAACCGAATCGACGAAATCGTCATCTTTGATCGGCTCGCGCGCGAGGAAATCACCACTATCGTCGATCTTCAGCTCGCCCGCGTCCGCCAGCGCCTCGCCAAACAAGGCCTCGGCCTCGCCCTATCGGAAGTCGCCAAGGAGCACATCGGCAGCCAGGGCTACGATCCCATTTACGGTGCTCGTCCGCTCAAGCGGGTGATTCAG
>JAYVEJ010000473.1:0-1554 GCA_043748885.1 Luteolibacter sp.
TTAGCCATCGTTGCACTCGGGATCGGCCCGTCCTGCGCCGTCGCACCAAGGTTGGCACCTCACGGCTCCCACGCATTTTCTGAGAGGAGCAACCAACGATCGGCGGCAGGCACCCATGCATCGCCGTCCCAAACCCGGTGGCCACAAGCTGGGCGAGTCGATTCGCGCTACCGGGCGCCCACGAATTTTTCCGAACTCCAAGCGGTGGCTGGAGCAGTGGCCAAGACCTCTGGACGCGAAATCCGCTGGCGCCTCGCACTCGGAAAAAATCCCGGCCCTTTGGCCAAAATCCGTGGCGGCTTGGACGATTGTACCCTCTTCCTCCATCCCGTCGCCGCCCGCACGGTGCCACCAAACACCTGGGCATTTATCTTCGGCCATGAATTTGCCCACCGGGTCGAAGGCTTGGGAAGCCACTCCCAAACCAATCCATCTAACGAACTGAAAGCCGACATCGCCGGTGCCCGCTACGCGATGGCAGCCGGCTACCGGCTCGAAGCGTTTTTGGGATGGGTTCTCGCGGAACCCAGTCAAACATCAGCCACCCACGGCTCCCTGCGTGAGCGGGTGGGGGCAATCGCCGCGCACTTCGGAATCCCCCAGAATGTGATTCATGCGGAAGCGCAACGCTATTCGAAGTATCGCGCGGCGCACTAGCCGCCATGGGAACCCGAAATGCGGCCAGCCTCAGACATCCTGACCTGCCGGGAATTTAGCGGCCTCAAGGTGACGTCATTGAGACGCAAGGTAGTGCTGCGGTAGTGGGTTTCGGTGGCGTAGAGTTCGTGGCAGAGTGCGGTGACTGCGGCGTCGTGGACCGGGTTGGCTGGGCCGGGTAATTCACTGCGACAAATTGCAAGCCTCGTTTGACAAGCGGCGCGGGTTTCCTCTAGGTTCCCCGCCCCGACGCCGACGTCGGTCCCATTTATTATGAACATTGTTGTCGAGAAACAGCCCAAGTGCGTAGCCACCCTGCGCGTGGAAATCCCCGTGGACAGAGTTGACCGTGAGCACGCTAAGATCTCCAGAGGTTATGCCACCAAGGCTCGAATCCCCGGATTCCGCCCCGGCAAGGCTCCGAGTGCAGTCGTTGAAAAACGTTTTCAAAAGGAAATCATCGAGGAACTCCACGGAGCGCTGATCAACGAGGCCTACGACGAGGCACTCAAGCAGGAATCCCTTCACGTCCTCGATTTCGGCGTGCCTGAGGACGTGACGACTCATCCAGACGGCTCGATCACTTTTGTTTCGAAACTCACACTCGCGCCCGAGATTTCGCTGCCTGATTACAAGGGAGTCAGCGTGACCGTGCCGCCCTATGCGGTGCCGGATGAGGAAATCGAAGCCCAACTCACTGCCCTGCAAGAGCGTTACGCGGATTTCAATGATATCGAAGGACGCGCCGCAGCGATGGGCGATTTCGCCGTCGTCGATTATACTTCCACGGTCGATGGCAAAGCGACCGACGAGTTCCTCGGCAAACCCGCCGGTTACCTATCCAGCCGCGACGGATTCTGGGTGCGCCTTGATGAAAAAGCATTTCTCCCCGGATTT
>JAYVEJ010000474.1:0-4320 GCA_043748885.1 Luteolibacter sp.
CGCAGACCGCGAGGAAATCGATCAGCTCAATATCCTCAAGGCTACGCATTTGGCCATGCGCCGGGCTGCGGAAGCCCTCGATCCTCTGCCAGATCATTGTTTGATCGACGGTTTACCGGTCAAAAATTTCCCAATTTCCCACGACGGTATTGTCAAAGGCGACGGCCTGTCGCTGTCGATCGCGGCGGCGAGCATCATCGCCAAGATCACCCGCGACCGGATTATGCGCGTGCTCGACACGGAGTTTCCGCAATTCGGCTTTGCGAAGCATCAGGGATATGGCACCAAGCTGCATCTTGAAGCGCTACGGATTCACGGCCCTTGTTGCCACCATCGTCGCTCGTTTCAGCCGGTCGCTCAACTCGCCCTGCCGCTTGACCACGACTGACGGCCAAGCCCGCGACCGGATCTGGGTGGGAAATTATGGCGAACAAGTGGCCGCTGCATGGCTGCGTTCCAAGGGCTGCAAAATCCTTGCCCGGAATTTCCGCGGCCCCCGTAAGGGTGAGGTGGACATCGTCGCAAGGGATCACAAGCTGCTGCTTTTCGTGGAGGTAAAAACTCGCCGCGAGGGCAGCAAGATTCGCGGTCTCGACGCCGTCGGGAAGGACAAACAGGCATTGATCGAGCGCGGGGCAAATGCCTGGCTCAAAAGCCTCGGCACCCGCGATTTGCCGTGGCGCTTCGATGTGATCGAAGTCTATGTCGAGGACGGCAAGAAGCCACGGATCAGTCAGGTGAAGGATGCCTTCTAGCCACTGAATCCTGCTTGCGGGCGGCGCTCCCCTCACCCAGCCTGCGTCAGAGATTCATGGAAAATTCTTCGGATTCAATCGCCTGGCTGGCGAAACGGGATGGCAGTGTGGTCATCGGCTACGGGCCATTCGAGGAATCTGCCGAGTCCCCAGCCGCCGGGGTCGCGTTCTACTTGCAGGATTTCGCCCTTCGGGAACCCAAGCCATGGAAAATTCCAGAGCGCATCGAGCGAACCACCATCGCGGCGTTGGCCGAGCGTTTTCAAAGCACGCCTGCGTTGGATTGTGAGTGGGATCGGCTCGACGCGGCCTCATTTTCGCAAGTTTTCCAAGAGGTGATGTCAGCGATTAGCAGCGGGATTTTCGAGAAAACCGTTCCCGTTGTCACGGAAACTGGCACGGTGCGGCAATCGCCGGGACCCGCCCTGCTGGCTGCCATGACCCGCCAATCTGCACCGCTTCATTCTTATGGCTGGCTTCAGCGAGACTCTGGCTTTGCAGGCGCGACCCCGGAGTTACTGGTTTCCGTTCATGGCACTCGACTAGAAACGATGGCACTCGCCGGCACCGCTAGGAGCGAAGATCGCGAGGTGTTCGCCGTCGATGAAAAGGAAATCCGCGAACACGAATACGTCGCTCAGACGCTCGTCTCGAAGCTGGTGGATCTGGGCCGCATCGAGCGCTGCACCCGGGAAATCCTCGATCTGGGATCAATCGTTCATTTTCTAACCACCATCGCGCTGGATCTTCCATCGCCGCAGGCACCGGAGGCTCTGCTGCGGCGGCTGCACCCGACGCCGGCGCTCGGACCCTTGCCGCGCACGGCGGAAACTCTTGCCATGCTGTTAGATTGGCGGGATCGTCTGGGCTGCCCCCGCCAGTTTGGCGCGCCGTTCGGGCTTTGGGATCAAGGCGGGTTTGACGCCGTCGTGGCAATCCGAGGAATCTGGTGGGACGCCAAGACGCTCATGCTCCCCGCAGGTTGCGGCGTCATCGAGGCCAGCCGTCTTGTCAATGAATGGCGTGAACTCCGACTCAAGCGCGAAGCGGTCAAACACTTCCTTTTGCCGTCTGGAGCGAGCTGATCCTAGTGGCCAACACGCCAGCAATGGCCAGATAGCGGGGCTCCGAACCGGCTGCAATTCAGCCGTCGTGGCTCCGAAACAATCACTGATAAGTTTTAATTATTCAGGTCTTTAAGGAAACTTAAGCAAATTCTTGCGTATGGATTGCTAACCCGTGTTGACCGACCGCTCCAAAGCCCTGCGTCCCGCAGTCCAAGCCGCCTTCGATGCGGGAGGGCTGGATGCCGTCTGCGAACTCATCGCCGAATTCAGCTCCCCCCCCCTCGAAGCCCCGCATCGTGGAACTCGAAAAGCGCCTCAACACGAACAGTTCCACCAGCAGCAAGCCACCCTCCAGCGACGGCCTGAAGCGCAAAACCCATTCCCTACGGCGTAAAAATACCGGACGCAAACCCGGCGGCCAGCCGGGCCACACCGGCCACACCCTTCCGCACAGCCTCACCCCATACATCACCCATCCCATCGCGTTGGACCACTGTCCCGAGTGCGGCACAGACTTGCGCGACGAGCCCATCGCCAGCGAGGAAAAGCGTCAGGTTTTTGACCTGCCCGCCACCGCCATGCAGGTGACCTAACACCAGGCGGAGTGCAAATGGTGCCGCCGCTGCGCGAAATGGGTCACCGCCCGTTTCCCGATGAGGTGATCGCCCCAGTCCAATACGGCGGCGGGATGCAAAGCCTGATGAGTTTTCTCAGCATCGCCCACCCCCTGCAATGCCAACGCGTCGCCGATGTCTGCCAAGATATTTTCGACCACCGCCCCAGCGCGGGTAGCGTGGTGCGTGCCATGGCGCGTTGAGCGGAAAAAGTCGCCTCTGCGGTTGACCGCATCGCCGGAGTCTTGCGCGAGGCGAATCAACTCCACGCCGACGAGACCGGCGTGGAGTGTCGGGATGTTTCCGCGGCGAGCGGGGTCGCGAGATTCTGCGCGATCCGCAGCTACCTGACCACCACCTGCCAGCACGGTCTCAACCTGATGGACTCCATCAAATCCGCCTTCGCGGGCCAGCCGCTGGAATTCACACCTAAATAGTTACCGCTAACCTTGCAAAAAAGCCACCGCTAACATCTCCGGCACTGCGGAACTGATGATGACCTACGTGGAAAGCGGCGTGCGCTTCACCCGCGAGTATGGCGGCATCGACAAACGTTTTTCCAATAGCGTGGAATCCGTGCTCGTTGAACTAGCCACTCTGCTGCTCGACGACGCGCGGGAACTCTATCCACCCTTCAGCGAGCACCTAGCGAGTGTGGAACAAATGTCAGACTGCGTCGGCTGGGGCTTCCACGACTTAATCGCCGATGTCGCCGGACAACTGGAGGACGAGCTCGGCAAATAACCGACATCCCATCACTGCGGAGTCATTTCCTTTCTAATTTCGCCAACAGGAGTCGGGGCTTCAATGCCGGGGACCGACATGCCAAGCTCGGCTGCTAGATCGGCGAGGGCGATGTCTTCGAGGGCTTCGCGCTCGGAGGCTTGCTCCTTGAAACGGGTGGTGTCCAGGCTGTCGCGGGCGACGCGGGCGCGGCCAGCGGCCTTGGTATTTTCCTCCTCCACCATCTGATGGAGACGGTCTAACGTATCGCCCGAGCCGCCGATGGTGCTGAGCATGCCGCTGGCCATTTCATTCATTTCGGCGAGAGCCTTGTTCATTTTCATGCCGTCGAGATCCTTGCGCAGCGCTTCCATTTTGGCGCGGGCGGTCTTGATGGCGGTGTCGCGGGAGAGGACGAGTTCCTTGTAGGTTTTCTCGGCGTCGTTGAGTTGCGAGCGATTATCGGCGAGGTCTTTGCGGATGCGCTGGAGTTCGAGCGCGATTTCCCCGGCGAGGCGTTGGTTGCCGGCGCGGAGGTTAGCGGCGGCTTTGGCCTTGAGGTCTTGCTCCTCGGCTTCTTGGCGTTTCACCTGTGAGATGAGTTTCTCACAAAGTCCGGCATGGGCTGATAGACCTTGGTTGAACTGGGCGATCTGCGTGCGGAGGTTTTCCTTTTCCAGTTCGAGCAGGGCTTCTGGATTGCGTTTTTCGAGACCCGAAACGAAGAGTCCGAGGAACCCGCGGAAGATGTTGGAGAGGCGGCGGAACATGGCGTGGTTTTCTTATTAGTTGGGAATGATCATTGCGGGATGGCGGTCCGGCCCGCAGTGCCTGATAGCAGGGGCGGTGCCGGTTCGTCATCGTAAATCTGGGAGAAGGACGCTTCGGAAAAGAGCTTCTCGGAGGACTGGAGGGATTGTGAAATGGTGTCGATCTGGACGCTGAGTCCGGCGGAGTCGCTCATGGTCATGCCGACTTCGCACAGGTGGGTGATTTGTTGCTCGGTTTTTTCAATCTCGGCAGTGACGAGTTCCAAGCCGTCCGACGCCTTATGGTGATTGTCCAAACGCTCGCGAATGGTGGTCACCCGGTCTCTGATAGAAGTGGATAGACGACTTTCTGGCATCCCGGAAGATTGGTCGCGGGCTTGGGCGGTCGCCA
>JAYVEJ010000475.1:0-1548 GCA_043748885.1 Luteolibacter sp.
AGGCAGGCCGCGATCAGCGGCATCGAGACGTTGAGTTCGAGGAACCCGCCGGCACCGCACCAGCCGACGGTGGTTTGGTTTCCTGCGACGCGGGCGGCGACCATGGTGACGGCTTCGGCCATCACCGGGTTGACTTTTCCCGGCATAATCGACGAGCCGGGTTGGGTGGCGGGCAGCCGGATTTCCCCCAGCCCGCAGCGGGGGCCGGAGGCTAACAAGCGGATGTCGCAGGCGATCTTGTGGAGCGAAACGGCGATGGTCGCGAGCTGGCCGTGGACTTCCACGCAGGCGTCTTTGGAGGATTGCGCTTCGAAATGATTCTCCGCCTCGCGAAAGGAAATTCCGCTCATTTCGGCCAGCCGGGCGATGGTTTTTCCGGCAAACTCGGGGTGCGCGTTGAGACCGGTGCCGACTGCAGTTCCGCCTAACGGCAGTTCGACCAAGGCGTCCACTGCCTTCCATGCACGAGCAACTGATAGCCACACTTGCCGCGCCCAGCCGCCGAACTCTTGGCCGAGTCTAACGGGCGTAGCGTCCATCAGATGCGTGCGCCCGATTTTAAGAACCTCGTGGAACTCATGCGCCTTGTGTTCCAACCCAGCAGCTAGGCTTTCGAGCGCGGGAATGAGGTGATTGCGGATTTCTAACGCCGCCGAGAGATGGATGGCGGTGGGAAATGTGTCGTTCGAGGATTGGCCGAGATTGACGTGGTCGTTGGGATGCACCGGATGGCCGCAGAGATTCACAATCACCTCGTTGAGGTTGGTGTTGGTGGAGGTGCCTGATCCCGTCTGATAGATGTCCACCGGGAATTGCGCGTCGTGCTTGCCAGCGGCGATTTCGGCGGCGGCAGTGGCGATTTTTCCGGCGAGCGCGGGGTCTAGCAGGCCGAGTTCGGCGTTGGTTTCTGCGGCGGCTTGTTTGATCAGGCCGTAGGCGTGGATGAAGGGCGGCGGCAGGCAGGTTCCGGAAATCGGGAAGTTGAGCACCGCCCGCTGGGTGGATGCGCCGTAGAGGGCAGCGGCGGGGATTTCCATTTCGCCCATTGAGTCGCGTTCGGTGCGGGTTCCGCCTGTTCTAATATCCTTTTTTTCAGGGTTCATGAGTTGCGCAAGATAGTACCATAGGTTACCGGAATTACTGGCAATTTCTGCGAAATACTGATCTTCAAATCCGCATCAAATCTATCTTCGTGGACCTCGCCGGAAGTGATTGATTGCTGCAAGATGTGATGTATTCGAATCTTCCGATTCGCCCGCCGAATGGGCTGGCAGCATAGGAAATTCAAATCGATAAGAACCAATAATTTACTCATGGCTATTCGGTTGGAGATTTCAAACATCTCGTAGCCACTGACGGCTCCATCTAACGAATTCAAGCTAGCCTTCACATCCCCTCACGGCTCTTCATGACAATTCCACGTATATGAGTTTACTTGGGAGATTTGCGAAGGACTCACCGTAAAATAAATCATCAGACTCTTGGGCGGATTATGTAGTTCCATTCGCCGTGGAAATCGGCTCTTTGGATCGATAATGCAGCTAGTTC
>JAYVEJ010000476.1:0-1547 GCA_043748885.1 Luteolibacter sp.
TGGCCCGTTTTGAAAACGGCTCGCTCGCGATCTTCGAGTCCACCCGCTACGCCCGCGGCCACAAGGCGCTCTACACCTTTGAGATTAACGGTGAGAAAAAATCCCTGTCATGGGATCTTCACGACCTCAACAAGCTCGCCTATTTCGACCACGGCGTCCCCGGCGACCGCCGCGGCTGGAGCAGCATCCACTGCACCGACGGCGACCATCCCTACGCCGGAAACTGGTGGGTGCCCGGCTTGTGCCTCGGCTACGAACATTCATTCACTCACGCACTGGCCGAGTTTTTTAAATCGTTAGATGACCCGAGCGCGGAGAAACGCTACCCGGATTTCCGCCACGCGCTGGGCACTCAATATGTATGTGATGCCGTGTTAGAATCCGCCAAGTCCAAGCAATGGGTGGAGGTGAAGAAGGCTTGAGCGGCCAACCATGCGAAGGGAGGAGACCTCCCTTCGCCTTATCAGCAAACAAAAAAAGGCGGACCACCCTGGCCCGCCTCGATCTAACTTCCTGGCCACTCGCCCCTATGGCTGCGCCGAGTGGATCAGCTCGCTGAATTTTTTGCGCTCAGAGGGTTGGAGGGATTTCCATGGGAACTGAGTGATCTGCGAGTCGTCCTTCGCCAACCGCTGGTTGCGCACTTGGGTCGTTAGAAACACCGCGCGGTATCCCTGAGCAAGCTCCGCGGGGACGAGGTTCAAGGGGTCGAGCGTCTCCGCCGCCTTGGCATCTTGGCCATCACAAAGGTAAGCGGTGGCAAGCACGCATTGGATCGGGATCTCCTTGGGGAAGGACTTGGCCAAGGGGGCCATCGCCTTGATGATCATCTTGGCGTCGGCCAAATTATTGAGGCAGGCGAGGTAGGCATACTGGGTGCGCAACACCGGATTGCCGGGTTCTAACGCCAGATAGTTCACGCAAATTTCGATGAGGATATTTTCCCGGCCTTGTTGGGTCAGTGCGTTGAGCAGCGGTTTGAGATCGGCATACAAGGACAGTGGCCCGCGCCCGGAGCGGATCGCCTCGATCATCGCGAAATCGGCCTGATCGTGCATCCCCGCAGCGCGGGCAATCCGGTGGAGGCTGAGATAGGCGGTGGCAAGCTGGCTGGATTTCGCCTCGCCCATCGCGGCGTTCCAGTGTTGGGCCAGTTCCGGGAGATTGCCGCTCTTCGCCGCCGCCATCGCGCGATGTGCGAGCTCCTCAAACTTTGGCAACGCCTGACCGTGCGCATCCAATAACAGGACCAGCTCATCCCACGCGCCGGTCTGCTCCATGGCCTCTAGCAGCGGGACGAACAATCCGGGATGCGCTGACACCGGCTCGCCGGGAAAGGTCTCCAACAGAAGCTGATAGAGTCCCAAATCTCCCAGAAATTTTGCCACGGCTTCTGGCTCGCGGTCTTTCCAGCGGGTGATGGCGGACTCCAGGATCGCGGCTCGCCCGGAATAGTTGGCGGCATAGTCGAGCCGGGCAAGCATCAGGGCCGGGCGAGCCGGGCCACCGGCGGACGACTTTTCCAAAACCCTGCGCACGGGCTCCAG
>JAYVEJ010000477.1:0-11032 GCA_043748885.1 Luteolibacter sp.
GAGGGCGAGGAGGAAATCGGCAGCCCGAACCTCGCTTCATTCCTGCTCCATCATTGCGATGAGTTGAAGTGCGATGTCATCGCCATTTCTGACACCGGAATGGTCGCGCCCGGAGTGCCGACCTTCGGCTACGGCCTGCGCGGCATCGCTTGTTGTGAAGTCATCCTGCGCGGCCCCAAAGGCGATCTCCACTCCGGCCTCTTCGGCGGTGCAGTGGCAAATCCTGCGGCGGCGATGGCGCGTCTAATCACCAGCCTCCATGCGCTGGACGGCACCGTTTCCGTCGAGGGATTCTACGATCACGTCCGCCCGTTAGAAGCTTGGGAGCACGAAATGTGGGCCGGGCTTCCCGGCGTGAGCGATGCAGATTTCCTCGAAGTCACCGGCTCGCCCGGCTTGTTTGGCGAGCCAGGATATTCCTCCGCCGAGCGCACTTGGGCACGGCCCACCGCCGAGGTTAACGGCATCGGCAGCGGCTATCAGGGCGAGGGCTCGAAGACGGTTTTGCCCGCCGAGGCATTTGCCAAACTTTCGTTTCGCCTCGTGCCCGATCAGAACCCGAAGGACATCATGGAAAAGGTCAAAAGCCACATCGAGTGGCATTGCCCGCCGGGTGTGGAAGCCGAGGTCCGCGTCGGCCACGATGGCAAACCCTACGTCACCGATCCCAACTCGAAATACGGCCTCGCCGCGCAAGCCGCGCTGCGCACGTCCTTCGGCGCAGAGCCAGTCCTCATCCGCGAAGGCGGCAGCATCCCGATCGTCCAAACGTTCCGCGACATCCTCGGCGCAGACACGCTGCTGCTAGGTCTCGCGCTGTCCGACGCGCAAGTCCACGCGCCTAACGAAAATTTCCCGGTGGAAAATTTCGAGGCTGGGATCCGCTTGAACCAAGCGCTGCTGGTGGAGCTGGCCCGCTAACATCCGACCGATCCGTCGGATCTGTCCGATCACTTTTCCCCATGTCTGATCCCATCACTCCTAAGCTCGACTTCATCCGCGAGATCATCGCCGCCGACCTCGCCTCTGGCAAACACGCCACCACCATCACCCGCTTCCCGCCGGAACCTAACGGCTACCTCCACATCGGCCATGCCAAGGCGATTTGCCTGAACTTCGGCATCGCTGCGGAAAACGCCGCCACCGGCGCGAAATGCCATCTCCGGTTCGACGACACCAACCCCGAGAAAGAAGAAACCGAATACGTCGAAAGCATCAAAGCGGACGTGCAATGGCTGGGCTTCGAGTGGGGCAGCGACCTCTATTTCGCCAGCGATTACTTCACGTTCTTCCACGACTGCGCCGTCCACTTGATCCGCCAAGGCAAGGCTTACGTCGAGCAACACTCCGCCGAGGAAATGCGCGCCAACCGCGGCAATCTAACCACGCCCGGCACGCCCTCGCCGTTCCGCGACCGGTCGGTGGAGGAAAATCTTCTGCTCTTCGCTGCGATGAAAGCCGGCGAGTTTAAAGAAGGCGACTGCGTGCTCCGAGCCAAGATCGACCTCGCCTCGCCGAACATGAACCTGCGCGACCCGGTGCTCTATCGAATCATGCACGCCGCCCATCACAACACCGGCAGCGCCTGGTGCATCTATCCGCTCTACGACTTCGCGCATCCGCTTGAAGACGCGCTCGAGCACATCACCCACTCGCTCTGCACGCTGGAGTTTGAGAACCACCGCCCGCTTTACGATTGGTTCATCGCGAACTGCCCGGTGCCCTCCAAGCCGCGCCAAATCGAGTTCGCCCGGCTCGGTCTAACCTACACGGTCATGAGCAAGCGCAAGCTGCTGCAACTCGTGCAAGAAGGCCACGTCGGCGGCTGGGATGACCCGCGCTTACCGACTCTATCCGGCCTCCGCCGCCGCGGCTATCCGGCGGAAGCTGTGGTGCATTTTTGCAAACGCGTGGGCATCACCAAGTTCAGCGGCACCACCGATGTCGCGCTGTTGGAATTCGATGTTAGAGATTTCCTCAACACCGCCGCCCCGCGCCGGATGGCCGTGCTCGATCCCGTGAAAGTCGTGCTCGAAAATTGGTCCGCCGAGCCTCACGCCACCGTCGAGGTTCCCAACCACCCGCAAAACCCAGAGCTGGGAAATCGCGACATCCCGATCTCTAACGAAGTCTGGATCGAGCGCGAGGACTTCATGGAAGTCCCCGAGAAAAAATTCTATCGGCTCGGCCCGGACCGCCACGTCCGCCTCAAGGGCGGCCACATCATCCGCTGCACCGGCTTCGAAAAAGATGCCGCTGGAGCCATCACTCTCATCCGCGCGGAAATCCTGCCTAACACCATCGGTGCGGACTCGCCGCCCGGCATCGAGTGCAAGGCCGCCATCCATTGGGTCGATGCGGCCACCGGCGTCGATGCCGAGGTCCGTATCTACGATCGGCTGTTCACCGTCGAAGACCCAGACGCCGCAGAGGGTGGTTTCCTAACTGTCATCAATCCCGACTCCCTGAAAACTCTAACTGCCAAGATCGAACCCGCGCTCGCCGCCGCCGCCGCCGGGTTTTCCTACCAGTTCGAGCGCACCGGCTACTTCATCGCCGATGCCATCGACCATCAGCCCGGCGAGAAGCCCGTCTTCAACCGCACCGTCGCGCTGCGGGATTCATGGGTGAAAAAGGGGCGCTAAGGAGGGGGACGGCACGTCAACCCTAAGCCCAATGCCATTGAGGATTCATTTCTCTGGGTCGCCGAGCGACTGCGGTATTCCCCATGCGCCGCATTCTCCTGTGTCGCTATGCGACACCGATTCGCGCTGCGATCCAAGTCCGTGGACTGAAGTCCACAGCTACCGTCTGATGTCGCTCTACGACAGAGAGAGTAGCCTCAATCCATCAAACCATGGGGAGTTTAAGGCGACAATCCGCTCAAGACAGAAAGTTTGCGCCTCAGCACAGGGGAGGTTGAAACGCATCAGGCTAGAGACGGAAGTTTCGCTCTCCTCACACAGCCGGTCAGGGACAAAAAGGAGAAATTTCAGGCGTTCACTTCACCTCATACCCCGTTAGATCTGGCTTAAACAGTGAGTCATCCAACTTGAGATTGAAGCGGGGATTGCTAAACACCGTCCGCAACCGCGACTTGTCACTGAGTTCCATTTCCATCGCGCGGAGTTCGTTTTTCTCGGGATCGATATCGAGGAAAATCCATGGAATCTGCGCCCGCACCCGGCGATCTTTGGACTTGATCGTGTATTGATAGATGCCGGACTCCAACCGCGATCCGATGATTTCAAATGCCTGATAGAAACTCTCCTGCGACTGAAACGCCCGCCCAGAAAGCAGCGAGAAGCGGGCGGCCTGCGGCGAGTTCACACCGGTCTGGCGGGCGGTCTTGGCCGCGGCTTCGATCAATGTAAGCGTGGTGCCGTCCGACACCGCCAGTGTGTCTATCGGCTCACCTAACTGCCAGCGGACTTTGTCGGGCTTGGAAAACCACAGATGTCCGGGCGTGCTGGTGGGATTTTTCAAGGCAGGCAGTTTGCGTTCCTGAGTGAACCCAGCATCGAGTGTGGTGATAGAAACTTGGCGCTTGAGCCAAGCGTCGAGCGGAGCGTTGTCCGCGCGGGCGATGGCCAGCACGAGAAGTGAAAGCAGAGGAGTAAGAAACCGCATGACCGGAGTGTCAGGATGGCTGGCAAAGTTTCAACCTAGAAAGGAAAATGACAAAGGTGCTAACTACGAAATTTGCCACTGATTGCGCTGATTTTGACTGATTTTACTGAAAGAAATGGCAGCAATTCGACTCGCTAGGGTCGTTGATCCTGTTGGCAAATCATGAAGTCCAATTCCTTGAGGGGATTGGTGTGACGTGTCATCGCCAGAAGATGGCTCGTTTTAGATGTCCGCTTTCGGCCCGCCTTCGACCGCTTTCCAGACCGGACCGTTGGGGTCGAAGGGCGGAGCTTCGCCCTTCAAATCGGGGCTGGGCAATGAATGGTCGAGGCGGAACAAGGGCAAGATCGGCGAGCCGCCAGAGTCTTTCTGATAGTTCACTCCCAGTTCCTCAATCAGCAGTGAAACCCCGAAAGAACCGCCGGGGATTTCCCCGATCAGGATCTCGATGGGATAAGTCTGGCCTGCTTTCGCGTCGAACTCGGGGCCGATGGCTATGCCGCCGAGGTGTTGATTATAGGTGGGAGTCTGAGTGTATTGATAGAATGAAATCGGGAAGCGCATCGGTGTTAGCTTGCGGATCTCCTTGGCCAGTGCGGCGTTAGGCTCCGCACCATTCATCTCGACAGAACGCCCGTAGTTAGATGTACCACTGCCGGCGATGGTGTAGCCGTAATCAAAGACCGGGCGATTGTTAAACCGCACCACCATCATGTCGTCGCAAGCGCCGACGAAACGATAGCGCCCCGATTTGGGGGCTTGCACGGCACCGCGATAGACGACAATCCAACGCTTGGGCTGCACTTCCTTTTCGCATTCAAATGCCGCTGGCGCACCTTCCGCCGACATGATCGGAATCTGCAACTTGGTCTGATAGAGCGTGCGCGGTGCTTTAAAATACTTTTCAAAAACCTTCTCCTTGAAGCCGCGTCTAACGATCTCCTTCAGCTCAGTCCGCATCTCGTCATCGGTCATGTCCGTCGGTTTGCGGTCGCGGGTCTGCTTGAGATCGTAAAAGGTTCCGACGAGCGCACTCTGCTCGGGGTTGACCATGCCGAAGGGATTCTTGGTGCCCATCCCATCGCTCATTCCTATATCTAACCCACCGCCAACTCCCGTTCCGCCGCCATTGCCAAGGCCACCTTGGCCGACGGCCAGTGTGCCGGAGCTGAGTCCGCCAAGTGAGGTGATCCGGGTCAATTGTTCCGGCTCGGGAAGCGAGATGCCCGTGGCACCCTTCGCGACGATCCGTGAGAGATTCGGCTGCGCCATCTGGACGCGCTTCACTTGCATTTTCGAGTCAGTGGCGGGAGCAGCATCGCCGGATTTCCCGAGGAAACTGATGACCTTCGGCTCGGGTTGAGGGATGATTTGAAATACCCAGATCACTCCGATGATCACCAACACCCCATGAAGGATCAGCGAAATGGATAGCGAGCTGCCGCCAAGTTTTTGCCAAGTCGAGCGGTGCGTGGGGAGGGGTGGAGAGTCAGGGTTCGGGATCATTGGAACTGGGTTTTGAGGTTGGGCTTCTAGGGAAAGACACCCGTGAAACTCATTCCTTAGGAAATTTTTAAAAACGTTCCCTGCAATGTCTAACTCGATGGGTTCGCCAATCAGCGAGGTC
Organism: Luteolibacter sp.; assembly: GCA_043748885.1. GTDB lineage: Bacteria > Verrucomicrobiota > Verrucomicrobiia > Verrucomicrobiales > Akkermansiaceae > Luteolibacter. The sequence goes on from JAYVEJ010000477.1 coordinate 5,258, forward strand.
GTGGTTTGCAGATAGATCGCCGGCGGGTTGCTGGGATTGGGTGACAAAGCGCGAGCGGTCTGATTAGTCTGACTGCATGGCATTTGAAATCCACCCACGCCTCGCCGCAGGCGGAATCGAACTCGGTCAGCTCGGCACTTGCCGACTCCTTCTGAAAAACAACGCGCTCTTTCCCTGGTTCATCCTCATCCCTGAGGTCGAGGGTATCGAAGATCTTCACCAACTTGAACCCGGCCACTATCTTGAGGTGATGCTGGCGCAGCGCCGTGTCTCCGAGTTCCTCGCTAGCCATTTCCAACCCGAAAAGCTCAACCTCGGCTGCATCGGCAACCAAGTCCGGCAAATGCACATTCACATCATCGGTCGCTCGGCCACGGATCCCGCCTGGCCGGGCACGGTCTGGGCCTTCGAGGGGAAACAAACCTACGGTGCTGACGAGATCGGAAAAATCCGCACTGCGGCAAGGGCGTTTCTCAATCTCGGAGAGTGAGTCACTCGACCCTCCGGCTTAGGGGAAAGAGTCACCCCGCCGCTCTAACTGCGGAGCGAAACCCATGGCTCATGCATACTAACATCCACCACGAATGGCCCGACTTGCGAGCCGGGCGAGAGGATAGCGAGGATCACGGCATCTTCACTGCTGACGTTGAATGTTGCGTGGACCACTCCGGGCAAGATGTGTGCGACCTCGCCGACTGCGAGCCGTTGTTTTTCCTCGCCCACCCATTGCTCGACTTCGCCCGCAAGCACATAGATCACTTCCTCCAGCTCGGGATGATGGTGGAAGTGATGACATTCCCCAGCAGGTAAAACCGCGCGGCAAACTTGGAGATCTTTGGCATTGGTGATTTCCGGGCGACACATCCAGTAGTTGGTGCGGCCTTTGAAATCTTCCTGCATGGCTTCGGCTTGGGTGATGAATGGAGTTTTCATAATGGGGTGTTAGCGACTCTCGCGGTGAGCAGCGGGCCAGCTTGGGAGAGCAGAGTTTCTAGCGCGAGGCCGCTGTCGGCGAGGGCGTGGAGTGAATGGAAAATACCGCTGGCGCGGGCTGCGGCGTCGGCGCTGCCGCAGAAGCCGGTGACCGGCACGGACAGGCTGTTAGCCAGCCGGGCAAGCGCCACCGGCCCCTTGCCACCGAGGCTTTGGTGGTCGAGCGAACCCTCGCCCGTGATGACATGGTCGGCCCGCTTGATGCGGTTTTCCAAGTCCAACAGATCGGCTAACAGGTCGAAGCCGGAACTCAGTCTGGCTCCCGCAAAGTGCAGCAAGCCGAAGCCGAGTCCACCGGCTGCGCCCGCGCCGGGAGTGAGAGCCGCCGCCTCGCCGCCGCTGATCGCGACGCAATGGGCGAGCGCAGTTTCCAGCAGGATTTGGTCGTCCGGCGTTGCGCCTTTTTGCGCGGCAAAGACGGCAGTGGCTCCGCGCGGGCCTAGCAGCGGGTTGTCAACATCACAGGCGGCGATGATTTCCGGCAGGGCGATGCGGGCGCTGAAATCTATCTGGCTCACCTCGATCAGCGTGGCCGGAGTGGGGTGGATCTCACCCTCGCCCACAAAACGCAGCCCAAGTGCTGCGGCCATTCCGCAGCCGCCGTCATTCGTCGCGCTGCCGCCGATGCCGAGGAGGATGCGAGTGACGGCGTGCTCCGAAATGGCGTGAGCGATCTGCATCCCCACGCCGCGAGTGGTGGCTAACAGCGGATTGCGCTCAGTGGCTGTTAGCCGCCAGAGTCCCGCTGTCTCGGCCATTTCCAGGATCGCAGTCGGGCCTTGTAAGGTCTGCGCGAGGACATAGCGGCTGGTGATGGTTCGCTCTAACGCATCGACCGCTGGGCAGTGGATCCACCTCCCGTTGAGCGCGGCAGCCAGCGTTTCCATGAATCCCTCGCCACCATCTGCGATGGGGCAAATATCTAACTTCGCATCTGGCTCGCGCCGCCGGATGCCTGCTGCCATCGCCGCCGCCGCCTCGGGCGCGGTGAGTGAACCTTTAAACTTATCCGGGGCGATGAGGAAGCGACGGGGCATGGCGTGGAAGCTATAAGGGGCGTGGGCGTCTCGCCCGCAGCATTCATTCATTCAGAATTCAGAGAAGAGTAAGGCACCGCGAATCTGGCGAATTTGGCGAATCTTGGATTCAAGACGTCGCTTGGTCTTCATTCGCTAGATTCGCCAGATTCGCGGTTACTTCCTCTTCTCCCCCGCATTCTCACAGCCTCCGCTCGCGGATCTCGGTGGTGATTTTTTCTGTGAACTCTGCGAGCGTCATCGTCGCCAGTTCTTCGTGGTCGCGATGGCGGATGGAAACGGTGCCGTCCTCCACTTCCTTCGCGCCGAGGACGAGCATGTAGGGAACCCGGTCGAGGCGGGCGACCCGGATTTTTGCGCCGACTTTTTCGTTCGTGCGGTCCACGGCCACGCGCACTCCGACGTCGGCGAGGACGGCAGCGGCGGCTTCGGCGGCTTCCAGAGTTTTCTCGGAAATGGGGATCACGCGGACTTGCTCGGGTGCCAGCCACGCCGGGAATTTTCCTTCGAAATGCTCGATGAGTAAGCCGGTGAAGCGTTCTAACGACCCGAACGGGGCGCGATGAATCATCACCGGCACATGCGGTTGGTTGTCTGCACCGACGTAGCTGAGATCGAAGCGGACCGGTAAATTGTAGTCCACCTGCACGGTGCCTAACTGCCAGTCGCGGCCGATCACGTCTTTGACCACGAAGTCGATCTTCGGGCCATAGAATGCGGCTTCGCCGAGTTCTTCGGTGTATTCCACGCCCAGAGTCTGCACCGCTTGGCGGAGCGCGGCCTCGGCTTTGTCCCAGTTTTCCGGCGAGCCGACGTATTTGTCGGACGCGGGATCGCGGAGGGAAAGCCGGACGCGGTAATTGTTCATGCCGAGCGTGCCGAGGACTTTTTTCACCAGGTCGAGGCAGCCAGTGACTTCCGCCGCCACTTGGTCCGGTGTGCAAAAAAGGTGGGCGTCGTCCTGAGTGAAGCCGCGGACGCGGGTCATTCCGCCGAGTTCGCCGGATTGTTCCCAGCGATAAACGGTGCCGAACTCAGCCAGTCTAACGGGCAGGTCGCGGTAGGAGTGATGGTCGCTCGCGTAGATCTTGATGTGGTGCGGGCAATTCATCGGCTTGAGCAAATAGCCCTCGTATTCGCCTTTTTCCAAGCCGTTGAGCAGTGTCGCGCAGGTCGCGTCCTCGTCGGCAAGTTTCTCTAACGTGTCGCGCTCGGCGATGGGCGGGTATTGGCTATCCTGGTAGTAGGGGAAATGGCCGGATGTCCGATAGAGATCAAGCTTGCCGATGTGTGGGGTGAAGACTTGCGAGTAGCCCTGCTTGTCGAGTTCTTGGGTGATGAAGTCTTGCAGCGAGCGGCGGATCAGCGCGCCTTTGGGTTTCCACAAGACCAGTCCTTGGCCGACGGCTTCGTCGATGTGGAAGAGTCCTAGCTCCTTGCCAAGCCGGCGGTGGTCGCGTTTCTTGGCTTCCTCTAACCGCGTGAGATGCTCTAGCAGTTCGGTGGAGTTCTTGAAACAAGTGCCATAGATCCGTTGCAGCGATTGGCGGTCCTTGTCGCCCTTGTAGTAGGAACTCGCCACACTCATCACTTTGAAAGCCTTGCAATTGCCAGTCCGCCCGACGTGAGGGCCGGCGCAGAGATCCCAGAAATCGCCGTTTTTAAAGATCGAGATTTCCTCGCCTTCGGGGATGTCGTTGAGGAGATCCACTTTGAAAATGCTCTCGATTTCACGCTCCGCCACCGCGCCTAGGCGCCCGGCTTTCGCCAGTTCGAAAGCCTCGCTGCGAGATACCGTGATCCGCTCGAAACTATCATTATCCTTCACCACTTTCTTCATCTCCTCCTCGATCCGCGGGAAGTCATCTGGCGAGATCCGGTGCTCGAGATCCATATCATAGTAGAACCCATTTTCCACCGGCGGTCCGCCTGCGAGTTGTACCTCCGGCCACAACCGGCAAATCGCAGTGGCTAACACATGGGCACAGGAGTGGCGGAGCCGCTCGATGTCGGACATCTGGTGGCGTTCTTCGAGAGTCTTGCGTTCGGACATGGGGTGGGAGAGGTTGATGGTTGAGAGTGGATGGTTGATGGTAAAATTAAGAGAAGGAACTGATAGTAGAGAATGAAATTGATGGGATGGAAAGCGACTCAATCCGCTCTTCTCTTTGCTATCAACTATCATCTCTCAACCATCAACTTCCTCACCGATCCATCAGTGCAAATTTAAGCTCGGCTTCTGAAACGACGACCCCGTTGACGAGGCAGCGGCAGCGGGTTTGGCCGATGGAGCCGCGCATTTTTAGAATCTCGGTTTCGATAAATAAGGTGTCGCCGGGGAATACTGGACGCCGCCACTTGACGTTGTCTGCGCTCATGAAATAGCCGATTTTCCCCGAGTTTTCCGGCTTGCGGAGCATCAGCACCGAGGAGACTTGGGCCATCGCTTCTAGTTGCAACACCCCCGGCATGATGGGATGGCCGGGGAAGTGACCGGCGAAGTAAGGCTCGTTGATGGTGATGTTTTTAATGGCAGTGCAAATGTTATCACCGAGGAAATCGACGATGCGATCCACCATTAACATCGGATAACGGTGAGGTAGAATTTTGAGCACTTCATTGATGTCGAGTACGCTTTCTCCATCCGGGATAGAAACGGCGGCGGGCACCATCGACCGCATCTTGGCATACTCGGTTTTGAGGGTTGCCGCCATCTTGGTGTTAGGACCGTGGCCGGGCTTCACCGCGATGACATGGCCGGTGATTCTTATGCCTGATAGCATTAAGTCGCCAATCAAATCGAGTGCCTTGTGGCGGGCGAATTCATTGGTGAAACGCATGGCTTCCTTCGACATGATTTCATTGCCACGGATGACCACCGCACTTTCCAGCGAGCCACCTTTGATGAGTCCTTTATCGAGCAGCGGCTTGACGTCCTCGTAATAGACAAACGTCCGCGCGGCGCAGATTTCTTTTTCATATAACTCCGGCGTGACCTCGCTGGAAAAATATTGAGTGAAGCGCCCTTCTGGACCCACGTTCGTTACCGAGACGCGGAAGGTCTTGCTCGGGACGATGGTGATGATCGTGCCATCGCCGGTTTCCAAATGGATTGGCTCGCGGATTTCCCACACCTTGCGCGGCGCGGTTTGGGCGACTAGGCCGACTTTTTTGATCATTTCCACAAACGGCCGCGATGAGCCGTCGCCGATGGGTGGCTCATTGGCGTCCATCTCGATCAGGGCATTGTCCACGCCCATCCCTGTGAGTGCGGAAATGACGTGCTCCACGGTGTGAACCTTGACCGAGCCTTCCGCCAATGTCGTGGCGCGCTCGACGGTCTGGACCTTGTCCACGTCGGCATTGATGAATGGCTGGTCGGGCAAGTCGATGCGGCGGAACTTGAAGCCGTGGCCTTCCGCAGCCGGTTTGAGCGTGAGCGTGACCTTCTGGCCGGTGTGGAGCGAAGTGCCTTCGAGCGTGGCTTGACCAGCGAGAGTGTGTTGAACGGCTGCGGACATGGGGGCGCAGGTTTCCTGCTTACCCGGCAAGTATCAAGCCGGAATGGTGAGGGCCGACTGGCGTCGCGATTTCCACCGAAATCAGCGGGTTGCCAACCGATATCGCTCGTGCAGCAGGGTGACGACGGCGGCGAGTTCAGCATCGTCTAACGGGCGCTGCCAGATGAGCAAGCGCGCGATTTCGCCATCAAACGATTCGTGGCCGGGGTGCTGGATGGCGTCCC
>JAYVEJ010000478.1:0-4295 GCA_043748885.1 Luteolibacter sp.
ACCGGCAAGAGCCTCGCTGAATGAACTTGAAGCGCAGCTTTGAATCAGACGAATCTTCCCAAGTGGCCGCGCTTTTAATCGCAGTCGCATTTCACTTAGCCACTGACTACACCATGAATCTGTTCCTGTTTCATCCAATCCTGTTGGTGGGCCTGTTAGCCTTTGTCGATCCCGCCGCCCCGCGGCCAGTGTTAGAACGCTGCCGACTTCGTTCTGCCGGATCTTCTGCGTCGCCAGACTCAAGCCCGTGAAACCGCGGATTGCGCGGGGAAAAATGCCGTTTACGATCCGGGATGCTTTTCGCCTGCACCGACGGTCGCTGCACGACTCCCCGCTGGATGCGCCATGTCCTGCTAGCGGCCGGCATCTATCACTTGTTGTTCGCCATCTGGGCGATCCTCTGGCCCCACCTTTGGTTCGACTGGATCGGCATGGATCGCCCGAATCATCCGCTGATGTGGCAGGGCGTGGGACTCATCAGCGGGGTGTTAGGGTTCTGTCTTCTCTTCGCTGCGACCCATCCGATCCGTCAGTGGGCGCTCGTGCTCGTGGGATTTTCGAAATTCACCCTAGCGATCCTCGGCTACGGCATCGCGCTGATGCAGCACGACATTCCACTGCGGTCGGGTTGGATGATGGTCGCGGACCTCGTCGGGTGGTTCCCATTTGCGGCCATTTTATGGGCCAGCTTGCGTGCCCATGCCGGAGTCCCGCCGACCCGCGCCGAGCCGCTGGAGATCGCGGAGGCGGCTCACAGCTACTCGCTCTCCAACGGCAAAACGCTGGCCGCAGCTTCCGAGTCAAAACTGCTAGCCCTCGTTTTCCTACGTCACTTCGGTTGCACCTTCACCCGCCAGATCCTGCGCGGGCTTGAGGGAATCCAGCGGGAAGCCGCAGCCCACGGCGCGGAACTGGTGCTCGTTCACATGCTGCAAAATGGCAAGGAAACCGAATTCCTCGGCGAGCGCAGTGGCGTCGTCCGCATCGCCGATCCTCGCTGCGAACTCTATCGAGCGTTCGGCTTGGGCAAAGGCGGCTTTCTCGAATTGTTCGGTCCGCACGTCTGGTGGCGCGGCGCGGTGGCGATTTTCCACGGCTGCGGCGTGGGCCACCTCGCGGGCGACGGCCTCCAAATGCCCGGCGCATTTCTGTTCCGCGACGGCGAGATCATCGCCTCCCAGCGTGCCCGCTCCGCCGCCGACCTACCGGATTTACCGGGCTTGTTCCAAGCGTTGCCCTCGGCTGGCAGTCGTGACACGGTATCCGCATGACCTCTCGAACTCGCGTGTGCAGCTCGGAACCGCCGATGTGACGATGGGAGTTGTGCGTCACATCGTCCGGGTTCTAACGGTCACCACCACTTGCGTGCTCGTCTCATGCATCGACGGCCGCGAGGAAATCTGGCTCAACGCCAACGGCAGCGGGCGGGCGGATGTCAGGTATTCCCTGCCCGCCGCCGCTGCTAGATTCCAAGGCGGGGAAGCGGGAGTCCGGCGGCTGATTGGCGAGTTCCTGAAAAAGACTCCAGCGATTGCCACCTCCAGTTACCAAGTGGTGACGGACCAAGACCGACTGAAGATCCACATCCTGGCCAGCTTCGATTCCGCCTTGGATCTCAAGGAAATTTCCAAACGCGCTGCGCTGGAGAAACTCCCCTCCTCCGCCACCCATCTGGCTGGCGAAATGAGCGTGGATCTCCACGGTCGCACCGTCGATTTCGCCCGGACCATCGCTCCGGGCAAGGCATTGCCGGGAGCCGTTTTCCTACCGACCTCTCAATTCCAAGGCCGGAATCTCACTTACATCATCCATTTGCCAGCCGCCGCCAGCGAGTCTAACGCCACCCGGACCGCAGATGCTGGCCGCACGCTGGTGTGGGACTATCCGTTAGCCACCGCGATCCAGAATCCAGTCAGCCTCCGCTTCAAAGCGAAAATTCCAATCCCGGCGTGGGCCATCGCGGCAGTCGCGGCGGTGGTTTTACTGCTCGCCTATGTCGCGATTCGTTGGAAAATAAGATCGCGGAGTTCATTCCGCGCGAGTTCCCTAGCAACCGATTAGATTCACCATCCGTTCCCGAAACATCCATGTCCGCCGAATTCAAAGACTACTACCAAACCCTCGGCGTCCCCCGCGATGCCAGCAGTGCCGACATCAAAAAAGCCTTTCGCAAACTCGCGCGGAAGCATCACCCGGACGTCTCCAAGGACAAGAAAACCGCCGAGGCGAAGTTCAAGGAAATCAACGAGGCCAACGAGGTCTTGGGCGATCCCGAGAAACGCAAAAAATATGATGAACTCGGTGCGCATTGGCAAAACCCCCAAGCCGGGCGGCAGCCAGGGAGAGCACCCAGCGCCGGGCGGGAGTTCAACTTCGGTGGCACTGGGTTTAGCGATTTTTTCGAGCAATACTTCAGCGGTGCCAGCCGTTATGGATTTCCTGAAAACGCCGCGCCCAGCGGCTCACGGGAACGCCGGGGCGGCGACATCGAGGGCGATATCCTCGTCACTTTGGAGGAAGCCATGCACGGTGCCGTTCGGCCGATTTCCCTCCAAACCACCAACGCCCGCAGCGGCAAGGTCGAGACCCAGTCCTTCCAAGTCCGGATCCCGGCGGGAGTCACCGATGGCAAACGCATCCGCGTCCCCGGCCAAGGCGAACCCGGCAGCGGCGGCGCGGCGGCGGGCGATCTCTATCTGCGTGTGCGCCATGCCGCCCACCCGGACTTCCACACCGAGGGCCCGGACTTGTATTATGACCTCGATCTCGCGCCGTGGGAAGCCGTGCTCGGCGCAGAACTAACGGTTCCCACCCTCGACGGGCCGATTAAACTACGGATTCCGCCCGGCAGCGAAAATGGTCAGCAACTGCGGGTCCGCGGTCGCGGCTTGCCGAAGGGAAAAACCGTCGGCCGCGGCGATTTCCACGCCATCCTCAACATTCATCTACCCGCCACTCTCAACGATGCAGAGCGGGAGTTATGGGAAAAGCTCCGCAGCATATCTCTATTTAACCCGCGCACCGATCCACCTGCTTGATAGGGTAAATCAATCGAAGTCAAACGACTTACCACGCGTCGGCGTCAACTTGAAGCGGCCACCATTCGCGCGGCGGATGGGGTCGAATACCGAGTCCATTCCCACCCCTTTGATTTCGCAAACTTGGGCCATCAGTTCACCTAACCGGCCCTTAGGGAAGCCTCTTTCTTTAAACCAAAAGAGATAGACTTCCGGCAAATCCATAATAGGAACTCCGGCAGGCGGATAGGCCTTAATTCCAAATTTCCCGAATGGGATCCGGGTCTTGCCGATCTCGATGAGAAGGTTGCGGAAATCCTCGCGATCAATCTCGGGGATGTCGGCCACGGGCGTCGGTTAGTTCTGCGCGGTTGGCGACACTTCTGGCTTAGGCATGTGCAGTTTGAGCGCACCTTCGGTCTGGCCTTTGAACCAAGTATCATACTCGGCCTTGGGCACGATTTCCATAGAACCCACCATGTTGGCATGGCCTTCGCCGCAGAGCTGGGCGCAGACGACATAGGTTTCCAAAGTCTTGACGGGAGTGAACCACATCGGGATTTCGCGGCCGGGGATTGCGTCTTGTTGGATGCGCATTGGCACTGGGCAGAAGTTATGGATTACGTCCTTGGTGCCGATGTTGAGAACCGCCGGTTGGTCAACGGGCAGTTTAAGAATCGGGCTGGTGAAATCATCCAGTGCGTTTGGATCGGTATAGTCGATTCCCAGATCGTTGGTGCTGGAAATGAGATTGGGATCGACGCGGCCAAACTTGTTATCTGCACCGGGATAGTGGTAGGTCCAGCCGAACTGCCAGCCGACGACACGGACGCGATGGGGATTAAGGTTTTGGACATTTTTCCAACTATCCACCCGCTCGGCCCACAACGGGAAGGCGAAACCGAGGAGCAGCACGGCTTCGATGATGATCACCCCGACTTCCAAGTGACTGGAGAGGTGACTCTGCACCCCTTCATAAGATGCCTTCGGGTGGTTCTTGTGCCAGAAGCGGAAGATGCAATAGAAGAAGAACACGGTCCAGCCGACGAACAGCGCGATCATGAACCAGTGGACAACATCGATCATGTGATCCACTTGTCCACCGTGGGCGGAAAAGTTATCCGGGATACCTAGAAACTTGGAAGGACTCATGGGAAATTAAATGAATGGAGGTGAGTTAAATACATCAACGTGCGGACTCGCTGGGCACGTAATCGTCGGAAAGCGTGGGATCGAAGTTTGCCTTCTCGCGGCGCGCCATGCAGACCATAAAGAAAC
>JAYVEJ010000479.1:0-4289 GCA_043748885.1 Luteolibacter sp.
TTTGTAAAATACGCGCTGATTAAAGCATTGAGAGCATCATGCCAAATCAGCGGCTCCCCAGTTCCACTTTTGATATAGATTTTGTTATTCCACTCATCAAAATAAACAGGATCGTTTGGTATAGGCTGACCATCATGCCAACGTTCACCTAAGTCACCTGCTCCGCTTCTCAACCTGGGTGAATAGATACAAGAATAGCCTCTGATCAATCCGTCCGGGGGGTCTTCATCGAAATCGAAGAAGATCTTTCCTGTGGCATCGCTAAGGCGGTAAGTGGTTGCGCTTTTTCCTGAATTTGCAAGGTTATAGTGACATATGACGATGACACCTTCGACTGGCTTGCTGTTTCTATCATAACAATACCAGGTTTCGTCTCGAGTCTGTTTGCAGCTGGTAGCCCCCATGAGCAGAGCGACCGTCAGCAGGTTAAGAGTAAGTCGAATCCAAGGTTTATGCAGAAAGATGATCATTGGATGGTGGGTCGGTACTAGAAGGAGAAGATTTTCCATGAACCGTTTTCCTTAATACAGTCAACCAAGAAGGTGATATAGCCTTCTAGAATTTTGATTTCGCCGGCATAGGTGGCGGCGTCATCATATTGGGTAATCTGCTGGATTTCGCCAAAGTCGGTCAGCATGGTGGAAGCGAGTTCCGGTCCGAGATCGCTCATCATCGCCTTGAACCCATGGCGGTGGGAATCGCTCAGGCAGTCGCCAGCCGCCTCGAAATCACCTGCTGCCACACACTTCTGATCCTGCTCCACGCATCGTGCGGGCTGTCGGCTCCACCGGTGATATCCACGCGCAGGCGCCCGGCAAGCGGGACCGCAGGATCTGTCTTGTTGGGGAACGGATCGTAATCCGGGGAAAAATGGTTCCTGCCTCGGCATAGATATGGGCGAGAGGGGTGGGTGGCCGCGAACAGGTTTTTACCATAGCCTTCGAAGTCGTAAGTCACCAACTGGATCGTGCCTGGAACGGTGGCAACGACGTTAAACCTCACGATGAGTGAAGCAGGACCAACTGCGGGCGTGGCCGTGACCACCACGGCGGTGAGCGGGCCGGGCGGTTGGCCGGTCACGGTAATGGACGCCGTGGCGAGTTTGTCCAAAATATCGGTGGCCGTGGCGGTAATGGTGTTAGCGCCGATGATCAGGGACACGTTGAGGGTCCCGAAGGTGCCGACGTTTACAGAGGCGCGGACGCCATTGACCGTGACGGACCGCAGCGGAATGGCACTGCTCACCGTGCCAAGGACGTTGATAGAACTGGCCACGATGGTGGCTCCGTTGGCCGGACTGGTGATGGCCAACTGCGGCAGCGCGTTGTCGCGAGTGATGGTGACGGAGCCGCTGCGGCCGGTGCTGTCGGTGGCCACGAGGGTGAAGGTATTGAGGCCGTTGATCAGGGTAATGGGGTAGGTGGAATCGCCGGGAGTGGCCGGGACGGTTAGGCCGTTGAGCTTGAGGAGAGTAATGGTCGCGCCGGCTTTGGGCGTCACGCGGGCGGTGAGGGTCGCATGGTCTTCGATGGTGTAGGCGACCGGTGCCAGCAGGATGACTTCGGGCGGCAGCGGGATCATGGTGGGATCAAAGCTGAAGATGACTTTGAATTGGCCGATGGTGGCGGAGACACTATTGGCTTCCACTGGAGTGTCGGGGTCCAAGGGAAATAGCCGTTCTCGGTGTAGTTAGGTTTTCCAGTAACCCGCCAGTAATCCGTGCCGAGGATGGCGGAACCATCGTGTTTCTGCTGGATTTGATCCAAAACCCATTGGAGGGATATGGTGTTGAGACGGTTGTAGAAGAGGCGGGGCGATGGCTTTAACTGGCCGACGAGCAACGGTGCTTTTTGATTCTCAATCCACTCCGGGGTCTTTAGATCAGGCTCGGTCAAATCGACGATCCGGTTGGAGGGACTTGTTCCGTTGAGATCGAGTCGGATGTCGGCCGCGAGTTGTGGAGACGCGGCGTCCAATGCTCGCAGTGCTTCGGTAGCCATCCATTTGACTTGGCCGATGTTGGCGGGGCCGTGGTTGTTCTCGGAAGTGCCGGTGAGAACAGGAGGGTGGCCATCTAGCCACCCGCGTCTATCACGGCTCCCTAACCAAATCTCCCGCGTCGCTACGTCAGCCGCGAAAAACTCTGCCTCCGTGGCACCACCGACTGCTGGGTCAACGCGCTCGGGTGGCCAACCCTTCTTCTGCGTCACCATACTCATCGAAACCCACTACCCCAGCACCAATTTGCGGCTGAATTTCGTCACCTTGAGGTCACCCCGTTTCCCGGCAAGTCAGGATGTCTGAGCCTGCTCGATGAAAAAGGACACCCCGCCAGCCCGTGGGTGGAACTCTATGCCCCACGCTGGGAGGAAGAGTTGTTTTTCCGCGAACTCAAAAGCCCCTTCACGGACACAACAATCTGCTAGAGGTGCAGCCCCCGAAACGGCGGCCTAGGAAGTGCTAGCGAGGCTGCTGGCAGCGTTGCCCCTCGCCATGCATCGCGCGGTGGTGGCCGCGCGGGCCGGCGTGGAGATCCTGCGGATCCGCTTTGCGAAAGTGCGGCACAAGACCGCCGCGCTGGGCGTGTTATTAGCCGTGGGTGGCGATCTGATCGGTTCCGAAGTGCTGAGGCAGTGGCTCGAGCGAATCCTCAATGATCTTCAAACCAGCGCCTTGATCTAGGAGCGCCAGCCGCGAAGTTGCCCCCGAATCCTGAGACAACCCCCAAAGATTGGCCTAAAACGAACACCGCCAGCTCAAAACCGCTCCTGAAAACCATCGTCTTTACGAATCCTTAAAGGTGTTGGACTGAAGTCTTGGACTACTTTGAGAAGATGCTTGGAAGCAGGGGCAGGCTTTCGCAGCATTTCCCCATGCGGACGAAGGCGGTTTCATTGTTGCAGGAGTTGACGGAGGCACACTCGGTTTCGGGGCACGAGGATGAGGTGAGGGCGATTTTCGTGGATGAGCTGGAAGAGTGTGGGGAACTCTCGGCGGATCGAAATGGCTCGGTTTTTTGCGAGACGGGGGACGAGGGGCCGCGGGTGCTGGTGGCGGGGCACATGGATGAGGTGGGGTTCATGGTGCAGAACATCACGCCAGAGGGATACTTGCAGTTTGTAGGGATAGGCGGTTGGTGGGAGCACAGTTTGCTGTCGCAACGGGTGGAAATTCTAACGCGCGGCGGGGACAAGATCTTGGGAGTGATCGCCTCGCGGCCACCGCATTTCCTGCCCGAGGCGCAGCGGCGGCAAGTGATGACGATCGACCAGATGTTCATCGACGTGGGGGCCGAGTCGCGGCGGGATGTGGTGGAAAATTTTGGGATTTCGCTGGGCGATCCGGTCGCGCCGGTGTCGGCGTTCACGGCGCTGACGCGGGAGGATCATTTCATGGCGAAGGCGTTCGACAATCGGGTGGGAATGGCGGGGACGATCCAGGCGGGGCAGATTTTAGCGCAATCGGCACACCCGAACCGGCTGATCCTGTGTGGGACGGTGCAGGAGGAGGTGGGACTGCGCGGGGCGAAGACGGCGGCGAATTTTGCGAAGCCGGATGTGGCAATCGTGCTGGAAGGGCCGCCGGCCGATGACGCGCCGGGCTTCAATCGCTCGGAATGCCAGGGTCGGCTCGGCGGCGGGGTGCAGATCCGTTTATTTGATCCCTCGGCGATTACCAATCCGCAGCTGGCGCGGTTGGTGATCGAGACGGCGCGGGCGGAGGGGATTCCGCATCAGGTGACGGTGCGGCGGAGTGGCGGGACGGACGCGGGGTCGTTCCATCTGGCGAACGACGGGGTTCCGAGCATCGTGCTGGGCGTGCCGGCGCGCTACATCCACTCGCACAACGCGATCATCGACCTGAATGACTATTTGCAAATGGTGGCTCTAACGATCGCGCTGGTGCGGCGGCTGGATGAGGAAACGGTGGCAGGGCTGGTGACTTATTTTTGAGGAAATAGCGTGGGGTTTTCGCTGGCGGGAGAAGCTCTCGGCGTATTAGGTGGCGGCATGTCGGGAAGAAATCACAAGCTGGGAATGTGGGTGGCTGGAGGGTTGTGCTTCGCTGGAATCACGCCGGTTTTGGCAGAACTTCCAGGACTCACGGAGAGGGAATGGCTGGGCTATTTCGTGGGATTTCAAAACAAGAAGTTCCAATTCGCCATCACCTCGCAGGGCAAAGCGGCGATCAAGGTGCTCGGCAAGAGGGGCGAGCCATTGGCGCAAAAACTCACCATTCCCGTGGAGTTTCTGGTGGAGGAAATCCACCCAAATGGGAAAGCCAACGTG
>JAYVEJ010000480.1:0-4286 GCA_043748885.1 Luteolibacter sp.
CCGGCGGCGGTGATGTTGAAGCCGCCGTGGCGGGAATTGAAACAAGTGAGCGCACGGGTGGCGTTGAGGCCGACCAGCCAATCCGACTCAGAACGGCACTTTGCGGCATCGGCGAGCGGCTTCATTTGCTCGCCGGGGCGGAGGTTTTCCCAGGCTTCGAGGATCGAGTTGTTGGTCATCGACTGCATCCATAGCCGCTTCACGGGCTTGGTGATTTCGCCGATTTCCATGATGTAGCGGAAAATCAACTCACCCTCGCGTCCGGCGTCGCAGGCATTGACGATGTCGCTGACATCCTTGCGTTTCGCGAGCTTGAGGACTTGCTTGAGCCGGGCTTCGGAATCAGGGATCGGGTCTAGGTCGAACTTTTCAGGGATGGCGGGAAGCACGCTGAAATTCCACGGCAGCTTTTTGCCATTTGGCCCCATCGGCATCCGCAACTCGACGAGGTGGCCGACGGCTGAGGTGATGATGGCGGTGTCGTTTTCGAAGAAAATATCGCGGCCTGAGCCGTTTTTTTCGAACTTGCCGAGAACCTTGGTGAGGACCTTGCTCAGGTCCGTCATGACGCTGGGTTTTTCGGCGATGATGAGTGTTTTTCCCATAGTGAAAGAGGGCCGTTAAGTGGCTGTGGGTTGAGGGACTAGTCTCGGGACGGCGGACTTGGCAAGCGGATTGGTAAATTTTCCAATGCTCCCGGCTGAGACAGTCGGGACATATTGCAAAAACGCACCCGCCCGGAAATGCCCGGACGGGTGCGTGGTGGTTTGGTTTCGTCAGGTGAATCAGGCGACCGCCATTTCATTGACTCCGCTTGTAGCGATGGCAGTCAACGCATGATCGGCGTTGCCTTCTTCTTCAAGGGTTGCGGTCAGCAGGGCAACCGCATCCGTGTAGCCGAGGCGCTGGGCGAAGGCTCGCATCGTCCCGTAAGAGGCGATTTCGTAGTGCTCCACTTTTTGCGCAGCGGTGATCAGTGCAGCGTCTAGCGCACTGGAATCGGCGTAATCCTCGGCGAGTTCGTCGCCTTCCTTGAGAAGTCCTTCCATGGCGGGGCATTTCTTGGCACGCGGGGCGAGGCCCAGTCCTTCGAAGACTTTCCCGAGACGGACGACTTGATTCTTGGTCTCGGCGAGATGCTTGGTGAAAGCCTCGCTCAACTTTGGATCGACCGCCGCTTTGGCCATTTTTGGCAGAGCTTTCACCAGCTCTTTCTCAGCCCAGAGGATGTCGCGGAGCTGGTCAACGAACAGGTGATGAAGTTCCCCGTCGGAATGTTCGGTTGTGGATTTCATGATGCGCTGTGGTTGGGGTGGGGGATTCAGAGCTTCGAGATCGAGTCGCGAATTGCCTCTTTGGTCTGGCCGGTCTTTTTTTGAAGACGGCCGAGAAGTTCGTCTTCCTTGCCTTCTTCGAACAGAAGATCGTCGTCCGTAAGATCGGCGTATTTTTGCTTCAGCTTGCCCTTGGTTTCGTTCCAGGTGCCTTTCATTTCGAGTTTGGTCATGGTCGTAGTGGGTTGGGTTGTGGCGTCCTCATCAGATTGATTGAGGAACTGCTAGCGCCTATCGCAAAAACCTGGCCAAGGGTTTTGTGGGTTTTTAAGTGGCTGGAAATCAGCAAACCAAAGCCTGATTTGCCGCGTGATGGCTGGGGCAATCCGCGCAGATTGCAGTTCATTCCGCGCCCGCTCGTGCAGAATGTGTCCCGGCTGTCTCAGCCGGATTTGGCGGTGCTCCGCTTCCGACTGGGCCAGTCGGAACACATTTTCGGGACCATTTATCTCACCGTCTCGCATACCGAAACCCTGGGAACGCCCGTACCAGCCTTCGCATTTCCAGCTTCATCAAATTCGCCGTCACGACATGCGCGGGCAGGCCGCATCGCTCGATGATCAGATCCACGGACGACTCATCGACCATCACTGCGGCGAAGACAGCGGCTTCCTCTTCCGGCAGTTCGGGGATTTCTGCGGCGGGTTCTGCGAGGGTGGCCTTGCGGGCGAATGGGAGTTCGCCGAGATCGTCGAGCAGGTGGCTGGCATCTGCGACGAGGGTGGCACCGTCGCGGATGAGTTGGTTGCAACCGGCGGATGTCGGTTTGTCGATCGGCCCAGGGACGGCGAAAATCGGTTTTCCATACTCGGACGCGAGGTTCGCGGTAATCAATGAACCTGACCACGCCGGGCACTCGACGACGAGCACCGCCCGCGCCCATGCGGCGACGATGCGGTTGCGCATCGGGAAGGTCTGTTTATCTGGCGAGGTGTGCAGCGGAAACTCGGAAACCACCGCGCCGAAGCCCGAGGCGATTTTCTCCGCCAGCGCGAGATTTTCCGGCGGGAAAAGCTTCGCAAGCCCCGAGCCGAGCACCGCGATGGTGCGTCCGTTCGCCGCCACGGCCGCTTCGTGGGCGGCGGTGTCGATGCCCCGGGCGAGGCCGGAAATGATCGTGAACCCCGCCTGCGCAATCTGATAAGAAAGCTTCTTGGTCGCTTGCGTCCCGTAATGCGTCGCCCGCCGCGAGCCGACGATGCTGATGGCGTGTTTGTCCCGCGCCTCCAATTTTCCCCATACATACAACAACAGCGGCGGGTCGTAGGCTTCCCGCAGCGGGGCCGGGTAGTCGTCATCGGTTTGAGTGACGATGGAAATTCCGCGTTCGGCGGCTTCGCGGATCTCGGTGATGGGGTCGGCGTGGTCTTGCCACCCGTGCAGGATTTTCGCCGTTTCCTCGCCGATGCTATCCACCCGCATCAGCCGATCCTTGGCCGCGCCGAGGATGGACGCCGGATCGCCGAACGCTTCGAGCAAACGCCGGACCCGCACCGGCCCGATTTTAGGCAGCATGTTGAGGGCGACGAGGGCTTCCAAGGCAGTCATGTGGGGGCAAGACTGCCGATAGATCTTCCTCGCGTCAAAGCTGCTTTCCCGGAAGAAATCGCGATGATGGTCGAGGTCATCCGCAAGGACGTGAGAGGGTTGACCTTCGGTCCATCCTCCTTATTTCCCTATCGCTTCAGCCGTTCCCGGATCGTCTGGATCGCGCTCTTCGCCGCGTCTGGAACCGTCGCCTCCACGCCAGCCAACTCCGCCACCACGCGCACATCGGCTGCCTTCACTTCGTCGATCGTCGGGGTGGCGTCGTCGGCCGTGACGAGACGATGGCCGTAAAGGAAGTTTTCGTTAGGGAAAATTTTTGCGAAGTATTCCAACTCCCCGGCGGCATGGGAAGTGGCGGACAGATAGCGGCTGAAAACCTCCCGCTGCGCTGGCTCGGTGATGTCGAGGCGGGACATCAATGACGCCCGTGGCAGCGGTGCGAAATCCATCCACCCACTATCCGCCGAAAACGCGGTGGTCAGCAGCGTGTGATCCCGGACGATCATCCGCTCCAGCGACATAAACGCCGCCCGACTCGCCGCCGGGTTCGATTTGGCCGTGGCCTCGCCCGCCAGCGCGACCAGCCGGTCAAACATCGGCCCGCCGCCGACTTCCACCGCGATATCGAACGCTTCGAGAAATCCCGCCGATGGTTGGTCGAGCCACGGCGATTTCAACAAATCCATGAAACGGGCGGACAATTCGCTTTTCAGGTCACCGTCCAAGTCGTTCCAAGCCATGTTGCGCAAGGCCAGCGCAAATTCGTCCGCCGAAGTCCGCTGGTCCATGATTTCGCGGGCCACCTCCAGCGCCGCCACAGGGTCGAGCGATGGCAGCAGATCGAGCAGGGCCGAGCGCACGCTAGGAACCGCCTCCATCATGCCGTCCGGGCCGACGGTAAAAGGCAGTCGGGTAGGCGCGTCGTCACCGGTTTTTAAAAATGCCACGACCGCCGCCGCTGCCTCTTCTTCTGGAACCTTGCGGATGCCATCCTGCAAGCTCCACAACAGAACCGCCGCCTGCGCCGCATCGGGATCGCTGCGGAAATTCTGGAGGGAGCTGCGAATCAGCGCGTGGACTTTTGCCTTGAGAGTGCTCTCGCGGTCCACATTTTCCCCAACTTTCCGCTGGGCGACCCCCACCGACGGCGTGCTGGACTCACGCTGGGGCGGGCGTTTGAGAAATCCCCGCAGACCCAGAATCAGCACCAGTGAAATGCCGATGAGGATGCAGACGCGAATAGTCCGTGGCTTAGCCATGATCGTGAGCGGGCCACCTCAGGTCACTGGCCCGGCGCCGTCACCGTCACGCTGAACCGATTGAACGTCGCCCGGTTTTTAGCCAAAGTATCGCGCATTTTCAACTGCCAGAGTCCGTTCGCCGCGTAGCCGCGGAAGGTCGTCA
>JAYVEJ010000481.1:0-4285 GCA_043748885.1 Luteolibacter sp.
AGACGTTCAACGGGGCGGGGGAGTCATCTAGCAAATCAGGCAGCTTGAGGACTGACCGGACGATTGCTAGATCGCTGACGACTCTGAGAGTTTGGTGAATGGAAATAGGGGTTGGGATGGCGTCTTGGCCGTGAATCAGTGAGTGAAATCACTCGCAGGTTTGCGGAACAGGAAGGAACTAACGACCCTGCGAATTGACCGGCTCGATTTGCTTAAACAAGCTTCCAAGGCCCGGCAGGGCAGGTGGGCGTTAGCCCAAGTGGAGTTTCGGAAATGCGACGCGAAACACCGCTCCGTCGTTCCAATGCGCGGAGACTGCGGCAGCTCCGAGCACTTGGCAATTCAAATTTTCAGCTCGACTTCGATCATGGATTTCCAGTCGCAGGTGCAACGTGGGCGGATATTGCCGGTTGCCGAACGCGATGCCGGATGCAAGACTTCCGCCGTGAAAATCAGTCGCACATGCCTGTTAGGGGCTTTCGCTATGTTGGTAATACCGCTCGCGGCCCAAGAGGAAAACCCGCAGACCAATCGGGAGATTCCTAAAGACCTTTTGGATGATCCGCATGTCCGCGAAGAGCTGGCGGTGAATGAATTTACCGCGCCTTCGATTTCTAAATTGTTTGATACCTTGCAGTCGCTGATGCCATTGCCGATCGCTGAAGTCACCCGCAAAATGCCGTCACGGATGCCGCAGGACCGCGCGGATCTCGCGATCGAACTGGGATTTCTAATCGCCGATGGATTCCTCGTGGTGCAAGCCGAGCAACTGGATGGCATTGAGGATCTGGCTAAAGATTTGACTCGTTATGGAAAAGCCTTGGGCGCGGGCGACCGGGTGAACCGCCATGCCGCCGCATTGTTAGACAGTGCCAAAAAGAAGGATGTGCCTGAAATCAAAAAAGAACTTAGCGCGACTCAGCATGATGTAGAAACGGAACTAGTATCATTGCGCGATGCCGACCTCGCGCACCTCATCTCGCTCGGCGGATGGATTCGTGCGCTCGAGGTTTCCACCGTGGCGGTGGACAAACAATTCGGCGTCGATCGTGCTCGCAAGGTGATGCGCGAGGACATCGCGGACTACTACACCGAGTCGGTCGCCGGCTTGGAACCGAGGATTTCCGAGCGCCCTAACTACCTAGCCATGCGCGATGTCCTCGCCGGGCTGCGCACGGAAATGACCTTGGAAGAGGGCAAACAACCGACTCCGGAGTTGATGTCAGAGATCCGCAAGCAAGCAGCGAAGCTCGTAGAACTCGCTCTCCAACGGCAACCATGATCGCTCTATCAAAGAAGCACACCGCCGTCCTCGGGCTCGGCATCATTGGGTCGCGCGCTTGTGCGCGGCTGCTTGCTGAGGGCTGGCAAGTGACTTGTTGGAACCGCACGCCGAAGGGAGTCGCAGGGGAAATGGCGACGCCGGAAGCCGCCATCCAGGGGGCATCTATCCTCTCGATTTATCTAAAAGATGCTCCGGCGGTGCGTGAGATTTTCACGCAGTTAGAAACGCGGCTCACCCCCGGCCAGATCGTTTTGAATCATGCGACTGTGGATCTGGAAACGACGATGTGGTTGGATGAAATTTGCCGCGCCCACGGCTGCCGGTTTCTCGATACGCCATTCACCGGCAGCAAAGTCGCCTCGGCTAACGGCCAGTTAGTCTACTACACCGGCGGCGATCCCGCGCTGGCCAAAGAACTGGAACTTTACCTAAATGTCACCAGCCGAGGTCAGTTGCATTGCGGCCAAGTCGGTGCTGCCACGGTCGTCAAGCTGGCCACTAACCTCATCTCCGCTTGCACCGTGCAGGCATTGGCTGAATCGCTTGCCATCGCCACCCACCACGGCGTGACTGCGGATTGTTTAATTCAGGCAGTCTCTGAAAATGCCAGCGCTTCGGTGCTTGCCGGTATGAAGCTGCCGATGATGGCGGCGGGCAATTATGAAACTCATTTCTCGCTCGCGAACATGGGCAAAGACAGCCGCTACATGCTCGGCCTCGCCCAATCGGCGGGACTGGAAACTCCGGCCATCGCGGCAGTATCTAAACGCATGGATGAACTGAGTGCAGCCGGTCTGGGAGATATGGATTTCTCCGCCGTGGCTAAACCCTATCTGCAACCCGAGTGAGCGAAATCCGAAGGATCGACCTTGGAACTCCCGTGCTGCTGGAGTTCTGCGGGCCAGATGCGGTTAGGTTTCTCAATGGCCAAGTCACCCAAGACGTCAGGCGCGTAGTGGGTGGAGAAATCGCGCTGCCATCCTGCGTGACCGACGCCAAGGGGAAATTGCAATTCCGCATCACTCTCACCGCAGCTCCTAACGGTGGATTATGGGTCGCGGGGCTTGCCAGCCAAGGCGAGGAACTCGAAGCCCGCCTGACCCGCTATCTCATCGCGGATGATGTGGAAGTGGCCGCTCTAACGAACACCTACACGTTGCATCATTTCTTGCAAAAAGTGCCCGCGCCGCCGACGGGAGGGATCGCCCGTGAGTCGAACCGTTATGGAATCCCCGGCACCGACTGGTGGCTTCCGGTTGGCCAAGCAATTGATTATCCATTGCTCGGCGATGACGAGTTAGAGTCGCTTCGCATTAAGAATGGCATCCCCGCCTGGGGCCGCGAGTTGGTTGAAGGAATGCTCCCGCCGGAAGCGTTGCTGGAGGAAACTGATATTTCCTATCAGAAGGGCTGCTACGTCGGCCAAGAGGTGATTTCCCGGATCAAGTCCGCAGGCAAGGTCAACAAACGACTGACCCGCTTCGTTTTCGATGCGCAAGCTCCAGTAATCCCAAGCTCGTTAGAAAACTCGGCGGGCGAGGTGACCAGTGTTTCTCCGCTGACAGTCGGGGAAATCCGCCACGCACTCGGCTATGTGAAACGCGGCGTTGTGGGTTGGGTTTACAAATCCGCAGACGGCAGCCTTTGGCCGGTTAGAGCGGCTTAACGGTTTTTGTCCTTTGCCAAAGCTCGATTTCACGGGAATCTAGCGGTGATGATTTCTAGTGGGTTTTTGATGGCAAGCGGCGTGGCGAATATCTCGCCGCTGTTTGCTTTGTTAACCTTAGTGTTGGTGCTCTCAGTGATGGTTTCGCTGGTCTTGGTGAAGTTCAAACAAAGCCTGTTAGTCGGCTATTTGTTGAGTGGCGTCTTGATCGGCAATGTCGGCTTGCTATGGGTAACTGGCTTGGACAAAGGCGATTCCGTGATCTCCAATTTCGCAGAAATCGGCGTGATATTGCTGATGTTTACTCTCGGAATCGAGTTCTCTCTCAGCGAGTTCAAGCATCTCTGGCGCGTCGCACTGATCGGCGGCGGGCTGCAAGTGGGGATCACCGCCACGATTGTCGGCCTACTCGCCTCCGCCTTTGGATTTCCCTCCGCGGACAGCATCGTGCTGGGGATGGCGGTCGCCTTGAGCTCCACGGCGGTGTCGATGATGTCATTCCAAGACATGGGCCAGCAGAACAATCCTGGTGCCCGAGCGAGCTTGGGCATCGCCTTGTTTCAAGACATTCTCGTCATCGTCTTCTTCCTGGTGATGCCCGCGCTCTACGGCCAAGGCGAAGGCGCGGTGGCCGGGCAAATCGGCACCGCCCTGCTCAAGGGCGGCTTGTTTCTCGCAGGCGCATGGTTGTTAGGACGCTACGGCCTCACGCCGTTGCTGCACGCCGTCGCCCGCACTCGCAGCCGCGAGTTGTTCACGCTCACCGTCATCGGCCTCTGCGCCGGAGTCGCCTTCGCTGGTGGGGCATTGAACTTGTCGCTCGCGCTCGGCGCCTTCACGGCGGGACTGGTGGTGAGCGAGTCGATTTACAGCCACCGCATTCTATCGGATATCCTGCCTTTTAAAGATTTGTTTCTGGCCATCTTCTTCATCTCAGTGGGCTTGCTCATCGATCTATCAGCCATCGCCTCGGACTGGGGACGGATCTTGTTAGGAAGTTTGATTATCCTATTCCTCAAAAGCGGGATCGTATTTTCCGTGCTCAAATGGATCAAACTGCCCAGCCGACCCGCGCTGTTAGCGGCTGGCAGCCTCGCCAGCACCGGCGAGTTTTCGCTTGTCCTCATCGGCAAGGCAGGCGGCTATCGCCCGTTCGATGCGGGCATCGAGCAAATGTTGTTAGTTTGCACGGCGGTGACGATGGCCGTCGTGCCCTCGATGATGCGGGGAGCTGGCCCCATAAGCGCTAACTTAAGGATTGCTATCGGAGTGAATCCGGGGTTTGTTCTTACGCAAGATGGCCGAAGAAAATCTTGCAGACGAGAATTGGGCTT
>JAYVEJ010000482.1:0-4284 GCA_043748885.1 Luteolibacter sp.
AAAACGGACTTGCCGTTAGTGCTGCCAAACATCACGCGCTTTTACAGCCTGTCCAGCGTCAGCCCACCGCTGGGTTTTTTGTTATGAGGCGGCATCAAGCCCTGCGGCGCAGGACCAGCGCGAGCATCCCGCAGATGCCAGCTAGAGTGATCACCCCAGGCTCGGGCACCACGGCTCCCACGCCGATGATCACCGAATCCCCGGTGCCGACGGCGTAACCTTGGGGCACCGTTAGAACCAGCCGCGGATTGAGTCCGCTGAGCGGGCCGATTTGCAGAAACGCGAGTTTGGAATCTCCGTTAGCTGCGGCGGTGGTGGTTAGAGCGCCCGTCGGCTGGTCCCATGCGAGGTCTTGGGTCAGCGAGGTTGCGCCATTGTTCCAGCCATACAAGCCTGCCAAGGTCACCGGCACGCTGCCCGAGTCTGAGAGAGCGGCGATGGAAATCCCGACCGTCGATGCGGTCGCGTTGTGAAATAAATCTCCCACCACTAACAGCAACTGCCGCCCGGCGGGGACCGCCAACTGGATCGTGTAGCTGGCTTGGCCAGCCGAGGGAACCACTCGGAATTCCATGGCACTCACGTCGGCCAAGCCGGTGACGCTATCGCTAAATCCAGTGGTGCCGGTCCAGAACGCTGAGTTGAGCGTGCGCGGTGCGGGCCGACCGGGAAACGAAACTCCTTGGGCAATCACCAAGCTGCCACCGGCGAGTGCCGAGTTACTGTCGTCCAGAAGCTGGAATCCTCCCGGCGAGCTACCGCTGGGCAGTTTGAGCCAGTCCACCATCACGGTGGCGGCGGGGGCAGTTAGAGCGAAGGCCAGACTGGCGATTCCTGCCAACCCTGTGGTTTTTGTTTTCATGATCTTCGGGGGGGTGTGGTTTTAGGGTCCGCCGGGCAAGACAGTGGATTGCACTCGGTAGAAATAGCCTTTCGGCAAGCCTGCAGGGTGATATTCATAGAGTTGGAATTCCACGGACTCGCTTTCGGGGCGACTGTCGTCATCACCGTCCATATCCACTCCCGCGTACCATTCCGTCGGCGGAATGGGTTCCCAAGCACCGAGCATGTCGCTGCTGCCAGCGAGGCCGAGTTGGACATAGCGCTCCGAGCCGACGCGGCGGTGCATCTTGAAGTGGAGGATCGAGAACGGTCCTTCTTGCTCCATGCTCATCGAGAGTGGCGCGGTGTCCTTGACCACCGGATTGGTTAGGAACGTCATCTCATGGATGTTCCAGCGACCGTCGCCGTCAGGATCGGCATTCATGTCGAGGAGTGAGAGATTGAAGCCAGCCGCCAGCTCGCCGAAGCTTTCTTTGGCCCAGTTCCAATAGAGGTCGTTTTGCTCCACCCGGATCGAGACGGTGGCGTGAGTGGTCGCACCGTTAGCGGTGGCAGTCACTGGCACCTGATAGGTGCCCACGTTTGCAGCCGAGGTATTCCAAGCGAGTCGGCCAGTTCCGCCACCTTGGTCGGTGAAGGTCGCCCCGGCAGTGGTTGTTAGATTGGCGGCGAGCGTGATCGGATCACCATCGGGATCCGAGGCGTGGACGTTCAGTGAGTAGGCCGTGCCTTTCACCCATAACACCACGGGCACGCCGGTGAAGACGGGCGCCCGGTCGGCAGGCGTCACCACATTGACCGCGAAGCTCATGAACGCGGTCTTTTCAGGCGTCCCACTGTCCCTAGCTCTCACCGTGACTAAGTGACTAACACCGGCTTGGGCGGGCGTCGGGGCCCAAGTCACCACGCCGCTTTGTGGATTGATCACCGCTCCTGCAGGGGCTGCTTCCAAAGCAAAGGTAATGGATTGGGCGGGTGAATCTCCGTCCACCGCATCGACATCGACGATCAACAAGCCCGTCGGTTGAAGAGTTTGCGGACCGACTTGCGCGATGACCGGCGGGTTATTGACTCCGCCCACGGTGATCGTGAACGGCTCGTTAGCAACTGCCTGAGGCACGCCGCCGTCCTTGGCCACCACGACCACGGACGCGACTTTGCCACCATCCCCCTCGGCAGTGGTCCAAGTGATCACGCCGGTGATGGGGTCGATGGCGATGCCTAGGATGTTCGTGCCGATGGCATAACGGATATCACCATTGGTGCCGTCTGGATCAGTCGCCACGGCTTGAATCGTGAAGAGATCACCTTCATTGACTGTTTGGTTAGGAATAGCGGCAAGCACCGGCGGCAGGTTGGCGAGACTCACGGTGGTGGACGTTTCGATGAGCGGCGATTTGATTTCTAAATTTCCCGCATTGTCGGTGGCCACACAATAGAAGGCGTAGGATTCACCCGCGGTGCCCGGATAGATGGCACCGGCCTCGGTGGTGTGCGTTCTCCAGAGCGTGAACGGGCCACCATTGACCGAGGCGTAAACATCGAACCAAGCGATGCCCAGATTGTCGCTGCCTGACCAGCCGAGCGCGATGTCAGGCTGACTTTGACCCGCCAGTGAATTCATGACGCTGGTGGGAGCCACGGTATCGACTGGGGCCAGCGGCGCGTAAAGCAGGGTGTAATTTCCCGAGCTGTCGCGGTCGGCGAGGTGAATGATCTTCTCGTAGCGAGGTCTGCGCCCGCCACCGATGAAGGTGCGGTCGCTTTGCCAGGCGTTGAAATCCAGTGGCAGCACCCGCCCGTCGGCGCGGGTCACAGAGACAAGCCGGTAGGCACCGGCGGCGGGATCTGGCAGGCGGATGTATGACCAGCCGCTGAACGCGCCGACAGTTAGAGTAACCGCAAGATTTCCCGGAGTGGGTGCGCCAGAGAAATTACCGGCCTGCTTGAGGGTCACGAGATCGGTCCCGCCGTGACTGTAGTGGATGGTGTCCGGGTAGTCGTTCACGTCGGGCACGTCATTGACGAGGAAGTCTGGCGCGTTGTCCTCGCCGGGTCCCTGCGCTTTGACGCTGCGGATCATCTCGTGGATTTCGACTTTTTTCAGCAGCGAGATCCGTTCGTCGCCCAAGCCCGTGACGTGTTTGAAAGTCGCTTTATAATCGGTGAAAAGCCCTTGCAGCGTGGAGGTCATCAGCCACGTCGCGATCTTGCGCCCGCCGGGTGGCACGTTGCCGAAGTCGGCAGTTAGAGAAGGACTCAGGGGCTGCCCGTCCACTTCGGTCCCGATGACTTTGAAGTCGATGAAGAGACCTTTTTCGTTGTCCACGATCTGTGGCTGGCCGGAGACGATTTTCAAATTGCGGGCCTCACCGAAGCCTTTGTTCTCGACGAGCACGGAGAGCTTGTAGGGCTGGGCGGGCTCGATCACGTCGGTATGCGGATCGTCACTGATGACATCGCGCTGGTGGAAATATTTCAACTCCAGCGAGGCGTCCGGGCGCACGGTGATCGGCACGTTTTCGACCGGGATATTAAACTCGCTGGCACCTTGGACGTAGTGGATCACGCCACCGACGGTGTAGCGGGTGATTTGCTCCAGCGCCGCAGTGTCGCGCGGAATCAAGGTCCAAACGACCGTGCCCTTGCCCTTGGAAGGAATTTCTCCGTCATTGGCGATGGATGCCAGACCGGTCAACTTGGTGACTTGGACGTTGAACAAATCTTCGGCAGGGAGTCCCGCAGCGTCGCGGATTTTGAGAGAAAATCCGACGTCAGTGAGCACTTCGGCGCGCTCATTTTCGAGTTCGAGACTCGCCCGGAATGCGGTGCGCGTCATCATCACATCCTGGCTGAGCTGGATCTTCACCTTCGCGCAGGCACCGCCTTGGCCACCCTCCACGGTCTCGCGGAATTCGCCAAATTTGGCCACAAACTCTTGGAAAGGATCCAGATAACCGCGGCCTTGGCTGGCCGTGTTAGCATCAAGCACCTGCTGGGCTTTGAACTGATAGGCATCGCGGGCGATGAAATCATGACTGCCGCCGGGCGGCACATCGGCGTCGTCATAGACGCCTTGCCCATAGTAGTCCACGGTGCGGTTCCAACGCTCGACGATCGGCACGAAACGCGCCCATTCCAAGCCCACCGAAGCGGCCAACTCCTGCAAGCCGGTGATTTCCGACGCGTCGATCCGCGAGCCACCAGAGCTATCTGCGGCGACCACCATCTTGAAGCGCGCCATCATCGGCTCCATGCCGACTTCCTTCTGCATCAAGACCCGATCTTTGGAGCCGACGATCAACTCAAACAACGACAAGCTAGTCTCTACACCTTGCCACGCAGTCGCCACCTCTGGAGCGTAGGTGCGGGCACCCGGCGTGAGGACGAATCCCGGATCCACATCTCGCAACGAGCTGCCGCCGATGGGACCGCTGGTGT
>JAYVEJ010000483.1:0-10983 GCA_043748885.1 Luteolibacter sp.
CGCGCACGCCCGCTGGAAGGACGGCGACAGCGATTTCATCTCACTCCTGCGGCTGTGGAATGACCTCGCGAAATTCCGCGACAACCGGGGTCGTTGGCAGCGCAATGCCTTGCGGAAATTCTGCGGACCAGCCTTCCTCAACGCCCGCCGGGTGATGGAATGGGCGAACGTTCGCGACGAACTCGCCGACTTACTAGAGCGCGAGTGGAAGCTCAAGCTCGGCGAGATCGGCAACGATCTATCCGGCGCTGCAGCCTACGCCACCCTTCACAAAGCACTTCTAGCAGGTGTGCCGCGGCAGTTCGGGGTGTGGGACCGCGAGTCGAAATCCTACCGCAGCGCGAACGGCGGATTCTTCGCGGTGTTTCCGGGTTCCGGGTTGTTTTCCCTGGCGAAACGCTTCGAGTGGGTGATGGGCATGGAGCTGGTAGAAACCTCGCGGCTGTGGGCGCGGCGAGTTGCTAGAATCGATCCCGCGTGGGTCGAGCAAGTCGCGCCGCACCTGTGCAAGAGCAAGTATGGCGAGGCGCATTGGGACGAAGCTCAAGGCGCGGTCTATGGCAAGGAAACCGTGATCTGTGGTGGCTTGCCGGTGGTCGCCGGCCGCCGCATCCACTACGGCCGGGTCGATCCCAAGGCTGCTAGAGGGATTTTCCTGCGGGAAGGAATCATCGCCAACGGTCTGCGAAAACGCTGCAAATTTCTCGATCACGTCACCGAGATGCGGACCGAGATCGAGGCCATTGAACAGAAGCTTCGACGGCCCGGCGGGCTGTGGAGTGACGAGGCGGTGCTGCGTTTTTATGAGGACCGCATTCCCGAGAACATCAACACCGCCGCCGCCTTCCACAAGTGGCTGGAGAAAAACGAGAATGTTCTGATGTTAGGCGTGGCCGACGTGGTGGACGAGGATTTGGCAGATCTCGGCCTCGATGCGTTTCCCGACACAGTTACACACGCCGGCGCTGAGTATTCACTCTACTATCATGCCGCGCAGGGCGAGCGCGACGACGGCGTCACCCTCGGCGTCCACGTCGATCAATTGCCGAAGCTGCCCGATTGGTTGCCCGGCTGGGGAGTCGATGGCAACCTCCGTGAGCGGGCGGAAATCTTGCTGCGTTCGTTGCCAAAAGACTACCGCCGGATCTGTCAGCCGATCGGTCCCGCGGCCGAAAGTTTCGCCGAACTCTGGAGTTTCGCTCCTAAGGATAGGTCGATCTATCAGGCGCTTTCCGAGCACGTCAAAGACCGCAACGGTGCCTATGTGCCGGTGGCCGAATTCGATGTGAGCAAGCTCCCGCCCGAGCTCGTCACCAAGATCTGGGTCTGCGATGACGACTCCGAAGAACTCGCAATGGGCGACGACGTGGCGGTGCTCAAACTCCAGCTTGCCGACCGCATGAGAGTGCGATTCGAAGCTGCGGCAAATGCCGATGTCGAGCGCAAGGGGATCAGCTCGTGGGATGGCGAAAGTCTGCCGGAACTCGTCATGACGCCCGGCGGTGCGGCCTATCCGGCGCTGGTGGATGAGGGGAAAACGGTGGGCGTTAGAGCGTTCACCAACGCCGCGCTCGCGGCGGAATCCCACCGCGCGGGCGGGGCACGCTTGCTGTGGCTCGCCCATGCGGATCAGGTGAATTACCTGAGGAAAAATTTCCCGTTAGGCATGATGGCGAAGGTCGAGCTGCCTCGCCTCGGGGTGGACGGCACGTCGTTAGAGACGCTCATCCTGCTAGCGGGCGAGGGTGCGGCGGGTGGAGTTTTCCCGAGATCGCCCCTTGAGTTCAGCGCCCTGAAAGAGCAGGCGAGGGGACGTTGGTATGACGCCGCTGCTGTGATCGGCAAGGCGCTGGACGAGGTTCTTGAAATCCTGCCAGAGATCCAACGCTGGGTCGCCGCTAACCGTGCTGACCGCAACCTCGGCGAGATCGCGGAGGATATTGAGGAACAACTCACCTGGCTGTTCCGCAAGGATTTCGCCTGGCGCGCGGGCTATCGCAATCTGCGCGAATACCCACGCCGCTTGCGGGCGATCCGCTCGCGGTTAGGGCGGCTGTCGTCGTTGCCCATCATCAAGGATTTTGAGAAAATGGACCGTTTCCGCCGCCTGTGGCAGCCGTGGTTCCAGGGTTGGACGGGCGAGCCGGAAGACCCGCGCTCTTGGCCGCACGGCTGGGCGTTGGAGGAATTTCGCATCTCGCTTTTCGCTCCAGACATCCCGCTGCTAGGCAAGGTTTCCGAGAAGCGGATTGAGGCGATGATTTTCGGCTGACGTCGAATTCTCTTAAAAACTCAATTCTTGGGACTGATCTGGTTAGAGTGCATTGTCGAGCCATCGGCCATCAAAATGATTCAAAATTAAACTTGAAATGATGATTAATGAGGATAACGTGCGGCATGAGAATCACAGTGGATATCGAAGATGACGTCTTAACCGAGTTGTTAAAGATCACCGGGGACAAGAGTAAAAGTCCAGCGGTGGCGCGGGCGGTCACTGAGTTTGTGCGCCGCAAGCAGGCGCGGGAATTCGGTCGGATGATCCGGGAAGGAGTCTTTGACTACCCTGCCCCAGAGGCGAGTGCGGCAGGTTTTGAATTGGCCAATCCGGTCCCACCCCTTTACCAAGACTGAGCTGCCATGGTACTTGTAGATTCATCCGCCTGGATCGAGAGCCTCCGCCGGAAGGGCGACATAGGGGTGAAACTTGCCGTGGAAGGACTGCTAGAAGCTTATGAGGCCCAGTGGTGTTCACCGGTGCGGCTGGAAGTCCTCGGCGGTGCGCGTTTGGAGGAACGCGCGCTTCTTGGGAAACGCTTTTCGGTCATCCCTTACCGCTCGTGCCGCGAGGAAGACTGGGACCGCGCCGTCGCCCTCGCCTGGCGGCTCCGTGGAAACGGTCTCACCGTCCCATGGCTCGATGTCCTCATCGCCGCCATCGCCATCCACGATGGGGTGCGGCTCTACGCCATCGACGCTCATTTTCAGGAAATCGCCAAACACTGCGGCCTCCTGCTTTACCGCCCGGGCTATGGCGGGAGTTTCAATGACGTGGATGACGGCTGAAATCGGTCAGCTTAATGTGCGCCCTTCGCGCCGGACGCTCAATTGTTAGAGAAGGTCGGGCGCTCCTCAATCCTGCAACTCCCGGATCCACACATTGCGGAAGCGGACGGGGTTGCCGTGATCTTGAAAAGCGATGGGGAGCTTGTCCGGGTGGGCTTGGTATTCTGACGCGGCGTGCTGGCCCATCCAACCCGTGCCGCCGCTGAGGACGGTGTGGTCTTGAACTAACACTCCATTGTGCAATACGGTGAAGGTCGCGCGGCGGGTGACTTTACCGGCTGAGTCGAAGAGCGGGCGGTGGAAAATGATATCATAACTCTGCCACTCACCGGGCTTGCGGCAGGCGTTGACTAAAGGCTTTTTCCGACCATAGAGAGCACTGGCTTGGCCGTCGGCGTAAGTGATATTTTCATAGTTATCTAGCACTTGCACTTCGTAGGTGTTCATCAGGAAAACCCCGCTGTTGCCGCGGCTTTGGCCGTCGCCTTCTGGCTTGGCTGGCGAGGCCCACTCGACATGAAGCTGGCACGAACCGAAGCTTTGTTTGGTCTGGATATAGCCTGCGGATTTCACAGACTCGAGTGCGCCATCCACCACTTTCCAGCCGCTGGGAGCGCCTTTGGTATCGGTCCAGTGAGTCGTTAGGGTTTTTTCGCTGCCATCGAAAAGTAGAATCGCATCAGAAGGCGGCGCGAAGAACCCGGCGGGTGAACCGGGGGTGACGACGGGTGGAGCGGGTTGTTTAGTGATATCAGTTTCGTGGACCTTGATGCCGTCGATATACATATAGAGGACGTCTTTGCCATCATCACCTTTCTTCGTCTCGGTGGTGATCACCGGTTTGCTCATGTCTTCTTGGCCGAGACAGGTAAGTGTGGAGGTAGTCATCGCGAGGGCGGCAAATGCCAGGGAATAGCGGTTAGGGAGGCGGGTTCTCATGGTCGTGGCAGCAGGATTGATGGCGACGGCCCGGACGTCAACAAGTTCGCTGGCCCGGCGTGCGCGATAATAAACCGCGCCTTGGCCGCAGAAGTTTGCTTGGCTCCCAGTCATGCGGACGCTGCAAGCAAGTGACTGGCCCCGGTTGATCCGGCCGGGGAGTCGGGTGTTTCTCGGTGGCGGCGCTTCGGTGCCGTTTGCGTTGGTGCGCTCGATGTTAGAAATGGCCGCCAGTTTCAAGGATGTGGAGCTGGTTCACATCCATGGCTTAGGTGAAACGCCGTGGATCGAGTCCCGCTACGAGCAGGTGCTGCGGACCAATTCATTTTATCTAACTCCCACGCTGCGCGAGGCCGTCGAGCGCGGGCAGGCGGACTACACGCCGTGTGCGATGTCTGAGGTGGCCTCGCTATTTAAGACCGGACCGCTGCCGCTCGATGTGGCGCTGATCCAAGTGAGTCCGCCGGATGCGGACGGCTGGTGCTCGCTCGGGGTGAGTGTGGATGTGGTGAAGTCCGCTGCCCGCTGCGCCCGCACGGTGATCGCCCAGATCAATCCGCGGATGCCACGGACGGGTGGCGATAGTTTGATTTCTATCCGGCAGATCGACTGGTGCATCGAGCACGCCGCCGCGCTGCCGGAGGCGGAGCCGGGGCTTTTCGACACGCGGCACGAGCGCATCGGCCATCATGCGGCGCAGCTCGTGGAAGACGGCTCGACGATCCAGAGCGGCCTTGGGAATAGCCCGGAAGCCGTGGTGCGGGCGTTGCAGAAACATCGCCACCTCGGGATTCACAGCGGGATGTTTAATGACGCACTGATGGATCTGGTGCGCTGCGGCGCGGTCGATCATTCGGTGAAAAGCTATCGCCCAGGCAAGATCATCGCCAGTCATGTGTTAGGAAGTCGCAAGCTCTACCGGTTCGTCGATGGCCATCCCGATATCGAGCTGCACCCGAGTGACTGGGTGAACGACCCGCAGCGGATCGCGCGCAACCGGCGGATGGTTGCGATCAATGGGGCGCGGGAAATCGACCTAACTGGGCAAGTCGTTAGAGACTCCAGCGGTCACCGGTTTTACGGCGGGATCGGTGCGTTGCAGGACTTCATTCGCGGCGCGGGCCGCAGCAAAGGCGGCTGCCCGATCATCGCTCTAACATCCACCGCTGATGACGGTCGCTCACGGATCGTCGCCGGGCTGGAGTCTGGCAGCGGTGTCTGCACCGGGCGCGGGGACGTCCATCATGTGGTCACGGAATACGGCGTGGCGAGTCTCCACGGCCGTAGCATCCGCGAGCGGGTGGCGCGGTTGGTAGAAATCGCCCACCCAGATCACCGGGAGAAATTGTTAGCGGGTGCCCACGAGCGCGGCTGGTTGCCCAAGTTTTTCACGATGCCAAGCGCTGGCAAGTCGGCCGACGACGTCGTTTCGTCGTGGGTCCAGTTCGCGGCGTTCAAGTTGTTTTTGCGGCCACTGCACCCCAGCGACATGCGGGCGTTGCAGGAGTTTTTCTACTCGCACGATGAGGAAACGGTGCGGCTGCGCTACGGCTATTTGCGCGACAAAATGACCGGCGAGTCCGCCTACAAGCTGGCGGCGGTGGATCTCACGAAAGACCTCGCACTCGGGATTTTCGCGGAGCGGGAACTCCGCGCGATCGGCCGCTACTACCTGGATGACGGCGGGAAATCGGCGGAAGTCGCCTTCATCGTGCATGAGTCTAACCGTCACGCGGGCATCGCTGGATTTCTGCTAGGCGAGCTGGCGGTGATCGCCAAGCGCCGTGGGATCACCGAATTCTGGGCCAGCGTGATGCCAGACAACCGCGCGATGGCGGGATTATTTCTTGCCGCCGGTGCGGTAGAAACGAAATCTGCCGCCGGCGACGAGCGCGAATTCAGGATTTCAGTGGCGCAAATCCTCAAGGTGCGGCAACCCTTTTTGAAGCGTAAACATATCTACAAAATCGACCGATGAGTGATCTAGCTAAACCGGTGGGAGTTCACTATGACTCCTGTTACGAACGCCATGATACAGGTCCCTGTCACCCGGAGTCGGCGCACCGCTATCAGGTTTTGGAAACGGCGCTCGCCACCTTGCCGCCGGAGTTCGTTAGACTGCGGGGTCGGCGGGCATTGGTTTCAGAAATCCTGCTAGCCCACGATCACGACTACCACGACCTCGTCTATCGGGACACCGAGACTTTCGCCGACCGCCTGCGCACGGGCGACACGGCGATTTGCGAGGAAAGCTACGATGTGGCGCTGGAAGCAAGTGGCGCGGTGTTAGCCGCAGCGGATGCGGTGATGCGTGGGGAAATTTCAGCGGCGTTCTGCGCAGTGCGCCCGCCCGGTCATCATGCCACGGCCACCCGTGGGATGGGGTTTTGCATCTTCAATCATGTGGCCGTCGCCGCGCGCTATCTGCAAGCGCGGCATGGGCTAACAAAGATCGCGATCCTCGACTGGGACGTCCATCACGGCAATGGCACCGAGGCAATTTTCATCGCCGATCCCACGGTGCTCTATGTTTCCCTTCACCAGGAAGCCATCTATCCATACACTGGCGATGCATCTGAGCGCGGGCAAGGCGCGGGCCGGGGATTCAATCTCAACATCCCGCTCGCGGCGGACTCGGACGGCAGCCTCGCGCTGCGGGAATGGGCGTCGCAGTTAGAGCCGGCGGTCGATGCCTTCCAGCCGGAGTTTCTGTTAATTTCCGCTGGCTTCGACGCGCGGTTAGATGACCCCATCGGCGGACTCCGCTGGTCGGATGACACGTTCGCGGAGATGACTCGACGTTGCGTGGCGCTCGCGGATCGATGGTGCGGCGGGAAAATCGTCGCCTCGCTCGAAGGTGGCTACAACCCGCAAGGCTTGGCCTCAGCGGCAGTGGCGCATGTCCGGGCCTTGGGCGGACCAGCCTGAACCGGTGACGAAATCGTCGCCGCAATCTGAAATTTTCGACAAGACAATTGGCACGGTGGGTGCCAAATCTCCTGCGTCGCAAGACAAGGCGGTTCGACTGAGATGCCTTCGGGTTAATGGGTTTTTCCTTGGGGATGATCAGTCGGACCGCTTCCTTTTTCTTAACGGGTCGTGGAGGGGATTCAGAAGGTTGCCGCCGCTGGCGATGAGTGATCCGCAACTTTCCCAGCCACGGTCCCATCGCCCTCCAAGCGGAAGGCCAGCCGGTCTGGTTTCGCAACATTGAGCTTAAATCTCTTGCGGCACCTTGATTGTGAATCTCGTGCTAGACCTGCGGCCCGCTCGCGGCTTTACTCGTCTTTGCCGTAAATCATGAGCCTTCTTTTCTTCAAGCGTCTGATCGCAAACCCAATCCGGGTCGGCTATCTCGTCCCCAGTTCCGGGTTTCTCACCCGCCAGACTGCCAAGCGAATCGACTTTTCCAAGCCGCGCGTCGTCATCGAACTCGGCCCCGGTGAGGGCTGCCACACCCGCCAGATTGTCCGGCGAATGAACGCCGAGTCCAAGTTGATCCTCATCGAGCTGGACGACCATTTCGCCGCGCATCTGGAAAAACAGTTCGCCCATGACGCGCGAGTGACCGTGGTCCACACCGACGCGCTGCATCTGGTAGAGACCTTGGAAAAAATGGGAATCACCGACCCTGACTACATCGTCTCCGGCATTCCCTTCACCATCATGGACCGCGAGCTGCGGGAAAAACTGCTTTCTAACATTGCGATGTCGATGGGACCAGAAACCATCTTCATCACCTATCAGGTGTCGCTCCAGATCTCCGAGCACAAGCTATTCGATCTTTCCCGCAGACAGCATTGCTTGCTCAACGTGCCGCCGATCACGGTGATGGAGTTGAGGAAATCTGCCGCTGCGCTGAAGGCCTGAGGCTGCGGATTTTCATTTGCCGGGGGCAAAATTACGCGCTTGGACATTCCCGCCCGGCTGCGCTAGCACAGCCGCCGTGAATGCATGGTATCCGGCGGTGGAAGTGGTGAAGAGCTGTCTCAAGGCGGGCGTCGGGGAATTCGTCGTCTGCGCCGGTGCCCGCAATGCGGCGCTGCTAGAAGCGCTGGCCCGCGCTGAGGCTGCCGGGCTGGTCCGCGTGTGGCGGCATTTTGAGGAACGCGGAGCCGGGTTTTTCGCGCTCGGGCGGACGATGGAAACGGCGCGGCCCTGCGCCGTCATCACCACCAGCGGCACCGCCGTGGCCGAGCTGCTGCCCGCGATCATTGAGGCGCACTATCAGGCGCGGCCGTTAGTCGCCATCACTGCCGACCGCCCGGCGGCATTCCGTGGGACGGGTGCCCCGCAAGCGATTGAGCAGCCGGGGATTTTCGGCAATCATGCCTGGCAGGGGACTTTCGCCGAGTGGGACGGCAAGCAACCACTGCATCTCAACGTCGAGTTCGAGGAAGCATTCGAGGGGGGTGATGAAAATTTCTCCGGCGAAATCCTCGCTGATTTCCTACCCGCCAAGGAGAAGCTCGATGTCGCGGCGCTTGCCCGGTGGCTGCGCGAGGAGCACTCGAAAGGACTCGTCGTCATCGTCGGTGGCCTCGAGCCAGATGAACGCGAGGAGGTGTTCCATTTCTGCCAGGATCTTGGCGTGCCGCTGGTCGCTGAGGCTAACAGCGGACTGCGTGAGGCACTCCAGTCGCTCGCGATCCACGATGCCGACCGAGTTTTAAAATCCCACCCGCCCGGGAAAATCCTGCGCCTCGGCGAGGTGCCAAGTGGCCGTTTCTGGCGCGATCTTGAAAATTTACCGAACGTCTCGGTCTGGTCCGTCTGCCGCAACGGTCTGCCCGGACTCGCCCGCGAATCCAAGGTGGTGCGTGGTCCGTTAGACCGCGTCATCGCCGCCCTCGGTCAGGCGGAATTCGCGGACGATGCCCTAGACTACCTCGCCGGAGCCGCCAGCCGCGCGGTGAAGATCGACGAGCTGCTAGAAATTTATCCCGACAGCGAGCCGGCCTTGCTGCGCACGCTATCGCTCTACGCGTCCATCGGCAGCGGCGTCTTTCTCGGCAATAGCCTGCCGATCCGCGAGTGGAATTTGTTCGCCCAATGGACTCGCCCGGTGCCGTCGGTCCGCGCCAACCGCGGCGCGAACGGCATCGACGGGCAAGTCAGCACCTGGCTCGGCTGGTCCGCCGATGTGAGCGAGAGCTGGGCGGTGGTCGGCGACCTAACGGCCCTCTACGATCTAGCAGCGCCGTTCGTCCTCGGCCAAATCAACTGCCAAGGCCGCGTCCTCGCCGTCATCAACAACGGCGGTGGAAAAATCTTCGAGCGGCTGCCGCGACTTCAGTCGATGTGCCCGCGCGCCGTCGAGTGGATGACCAATCCGCAAAGCGCCGACTTCTCCGGCCTCGCCACCCTGTGGGCCATGGACCACCTGCGCATCCGCACTGCCGCTGACTTCGACGAGTTTGCACCCAGCGACCAAACTCTCATGTTAGAAATTATCCCCGATGCTGCGCAAACCGCAGCCTTCTGGGCTGCGTGGGATCGGATGGCGGTTTGAGAAAACGAAATCCTTCTCCTTGCCAAGTCCCGCGAGGCCCGTTACGCCTTCCCACCTCAGCGCAAGCGCGTTGGTCCCGTGGTCCAATGGATAGGACGATGGCCTCCGAAGCCGTAGGTAGTGGTTCGATTCCACTCGGGACCACCAGAGTGAGAGTGGTTCCACTCAGAAAGGAAGATGAAAGGATTGCACCTTTCCCGGCTTGTTCTCGCTGAGTCGCGCCTTCATATTCGCTTTATGAATTCGCTTCGACTGCGTGCGGTCCTGTATCGGGACGATGGGCTTTGGGTAGCCCATGCTTTGGAAATGGATCTCATCGGGACCGGAGCATCTGAGAGTGCGGCTTTGAGAGAACTGCGGGGAAATGTAGAAACGCAACTTTCGTTCGCCGCGCATGAAGGAACCAATCCATTTCGTCCTGCGCCTCAGGAAATCCAAAGCCTGTGGGAGGAAACTAACTTGGCGGCGATTGGTTTGGGATGCTCAAAAGTGACCGCGCCCATCCAGGCAACTCGTTTTCTAGAATGGAGCGAAGGGCAGGTCTCCCGAATGAAGAGTAACTTCTTCCAGTGCGCTTGAATGGCCAAACCGATCAAGCTCCGGGAATTCCTTCAACGAATCAAGGAGACCGATCCCGCAATCGCGGTGCTTTCCCACCGGGAAAAGGGCAGTCACTTGATTCTTTGCAAGATCACAGACAGCGGAAGAATTTCGTATCCCATCCCAACCAGCAGCGGTGAAGTTGCCGGACCTTACCAGAAGGCTGTGATCAGGCTCTTTAAATTGCCGGTGGATGCGTTTAAAAAATAATTTCTGACATCGCCCGCGCTCAGTCTATCAGAGATAGACACCGGTGAACGCCTGATTAGTCTCCGGCATTCCCCTGTATCACTGCGCAATCCGGCGCGGGGCTTGCCGAGAGAATCCACCCACCGCCTTCGATAATGTGGTCAGCCGAAACGATCAAAGAAGCACGCTTGCGGAACACGCTCAAAGACTCCGCGAGCGCACGGGCGCAATTTGCCGCTTTTCAGGCGGTTTGCCCTCCTTCGTAGAGGGGCTCCAAGTCTTCCGTGACTATTGTGACGACTTTGGATTCCGGCCCGATCCACCTGTCGATTTATCTAAGGAACCCGACGCCCGAAGCTGGGCGCATCACGGCTTGGCAGGAGACCCTTTTAAGATCGATCCCCATGCCGCCATCATCTAACGAGCCTCGTGCTGGACAGGAAATGTCGGCTGCCTTCGACCTCGACCTCGCCGTGATCGGTGGTGGCGCTTCTGGGTTTTTCACCGCCTTGCAGTTCGCGGAAATGGCTCCCGGCAAGCGCGTCTCGATTTTCGAGAAGAGTGCCCACTTCCTGCAAAAAGTCCGGGTCTCCGGCGGCGGTCGCTGCAATGTGACTCACGCTTGTTTTGACCCCGGCGAGCTGGCGAAAAACTACCCGCGTGGCGCGCGTGAGTTGCGG
>JAYVEJ010000484.1:0-1537 GCA_043748885.1 Luteolibacter sp.
CCTCCCGCGCCCCGGCGACGAGGGACAGGTAGAAATGCAAATTGTGGAAGGAAAGCAACCGCAAACCTAGGATTTCGCCCGCGCGGAAAAGGTGGCGCAAATAGGCGCGGGAAAATCCGGCGACGTGCGGGTGGGCACTCTCGCAAATAGGCTGCGGATCTTTGGCGTGGATCAGGTTCTTGATGTTCACTGGGCCATCGAGCGTGACGGCCATGCCGTGGCGGGCGATTCGGGTCGGCATCACGCAGTCAAACATGTCCACGCCGCGGCCGATCATTTCCAAAATCTGCGGCGGGGTGCCGAGGCCCATGGCGTAGCGCGGTTTGTTCGCGGGGAGAAACGGCACTGCGTTGTCGATCGCGCGAAACATTTCATGCTCTGGCTCACCCACCGAGACGCCGCCGATGGCATAGCCGTCGAAGTCGAGCGCGACCAATTCGCGGGCCGATTGTTCGCGCAGATCGGCGAACACCGAGCCTTGGACGATCCCGAAATGACTTTGTTTTCCCGTGCCGGAGCGTGGCTCGTGGTCCGTCACCCAGTCCTTGCAGCGCTTGGCCCAGCGGCTTGTCAGCGCTAACGACTTGGCCGCGTAAGCCTCGTCGCAGGGGTAGGGCGGGCATTCGTCGAACAGCATCGCGATGTCCGAGCCGAGTGCCGCTTGGATCTCCATGCTGAGTTCGGGCGTGAGCAGCATTTTCGAGCCGTCGAGGTGGTTTTGGAAACGCACGCCCTCCTCGGTGATTTTCCGCAGTTTCGCCAACGACCAGACTTGGAAGCCGCCCGAATCGGTGAGCAGCGGCTTTTGCCAAGTGCTGAATTCATGCAGGCCACCGAGTCCGCGGATCAATTCGTGGCCGGGCCGTAGCCATAAGTGATAGGTGTTTCCCAAAATGATTTGGGCACCGAGGAGTTCGAGCTCGACCGGATGCAGCGTCTTGACCGTGCCTTGCGTGCCCACCGGCATGAAGATCGGAGTTTCCACGGTCCCATGCGGCAAAACCAAGCTCCCGCAGCGGGCGGAGGTTGTCGGATCGGTGGCTGTAATCGTAAAGGACACGGAAGAGCCGGGGGAAATAGGCCAGAAGCCCACTCGGGCCAAGCTCAATCACGCGCTGCCTCAAAGCGTCTCAATTTCAGGTTTAAACCACAGATGGACAAGATGAACACAGATGACAGGAAGGATAAGAGCTGGATTCCGAAATCTGATGGGGCGACCTCTTTATCTCATCAATCTGTGTCCATCCAGTTCATCTGCGGTTAAAAAAATCCAACTACCGATGGCCTACGCATCGCCCATTTCATGAAAAACCCCGAATTTTCAGAAACATTCGAGGGTGGGCGGAGTTATGTATCGGGTCGGGGGTCTAACCACCGCGCCCTTGAAGATTCCTTGGAATAATTTTCACTAGCGCGACTCACATTGCCGAATATTCTCCCACGACATTAAAACCAAACCAACCAAACCACAGCTATGAAACTACTACTCACCGCGCTTTGCGCCTCGTTTATGGTCCTTCCTGCATTCTCCGCCGAG
>JAYVEJ010000485.1:0-4270 GCA_043748885.1 Luteolibacter sp.
TTGGTTCTCATTCAAAACGGAGTCACCGAATTCGCGACCGTGAACGAAAAGGATTTCCGCGATTTCGGCTTCAAGCGGGTTTGGAATCCGCTGTCGTGACGTGGTGACGGCGGCGGGCGAAGGTCAAGAAACTCCCCAAGCGCCTGAAAGCACGGTTGGCGTGAGCCACTTCATCTGATCCCGTATTTCAGCGCGAATGCCGCTGCACCTTCGGCGTCTTTCTTCGCCCAGTTTTTACGGATCGTCTTCAGCGTCGCATCACGCTCACTTCCAGCGGGCAAGCTGTCCGCCCATGGCACGGCGGTTTCCGGTTCGTATTCGGAAACGAGTTCCGCATACGCGCGCACAGAGCTGTTCTTCGAAGGGCCGTCCGGAGCTGCCTTGATCCATTCCGCGGCGGCGCGGTAGTCGTTGCGCGCCCATCCTTCCATGAAGTTCCTGACGCTTTTGTCGCCGCCGTCGGCAGCGGAATGATTCCAGATCCATTGGGCCCATTTGGCGACATCCTCGTTTTTGATATGGTCGATGTTACCGCCTAGATTTGATGAGAAGTCTTCGATTTCCTCCGCGGATAGATTCGCGGATTCAATCCACTTGGTGCCGGATTCGAAGCCGGTTTTCGAGGCGGAGAATGCCAGCCATCCCTTGGCTTGGCCTTTGATAACCGCCTTTTTGTTCTCGTCCTCAATGGTCTTGAGATATTCCGGGAGACCTGATAGAGCGGCGCTCAATTGCTCGGGAGTCTTGCATTCATCCATGACTGAATAGAAGCCTTGTTCCACGGGATCTCCCTTCTTCATTTCCCCTAGCAGCCTGAATGCAGCCTGTGGGTCACGAGTCGCGACTCCTCGAATCAGCTCGTAGTTCACCCGTTCGATGGAGTTCAACGGAAACGTCCCCTTGTACTTTCGCACCCAGGCAAGGGCGGCGGCAGGATCGTCCTTGGACCAGGTCTTGATGGATGATTCGATGAAATTGCTATCTCCCATAAGGCTTTTGGGTCCTTGATCGGTTTCTTCAGATAGAAACCCGAGAGCCAGCGCCGGTCGATTTTCGGCGATTTTCTGGATGATTGTTCGAGAGAAATTGCGGTCGGCGACCTCCGGGTTGGTTCGTGACTCTGCGATGAGGAGCTTCAATTCTTCGGCACTCAGGCACTTCACCTGGGCCATGAGTTCCATGTAACGTTCATGAACCGCAGCAACGATTTCCGGGTTCCCTCCGCCCGCCCCTAGCGTTTTGTAGTCCCGCAGGTAAGCGAGGTAACCCTCCAGAACGAACTTGGCGCGGACTTCCGGTTTCCTTTGCTCGCGGTGTTTGGAGGATGAACTCGTAGGGCTGTCTTCAGCAGGACTTCTAGCAGAAGTTCCGTTGGTCAGTTTCTCGTGGAGTTCCCGGGCACGCGACAATCTGTGTTGGTCCCGCGAGCCGATACCGGTGCCCAGGGCGAGAATGAGAACGGCGAGGGCGATTGAGGTTTTCATGGCGGGTTTGTTAGCTTACCAGTTTTCGAGTTTCTTCAAAATCTTCGCCCGCCGCTCCTCATCAGGAATTCTCGCGGCCAAAGCACTCAAATAATCCTTCTTATAATTTCCATTCATGCTGTGTTCCAGCGCTTGAGCCAGGATTTCGTCGCCGCCTTCCATGGCTTGATAGTGGGCCACGATGGATTCCACCGTTTTCAAGGTCATCGCGGATTGCTGGTTGTTTCCGAGCATATCACCGATGGCATCTCTCGTTAAATTCTTGCTCAATCCCGGCTCCTGCCCGTCCGCCCATGTCCGTAAGGATTCGATGCCCTCAATGGTGACTTCGCCCGTGAACGACGCCTGGCGGGTCCAATTATCGATGGTGTGCTTCACACAGGCTGATCGCTCCAGAGGCGTCGCCGCGATTTTTTCCATGTATGCCATGACCTTGGAGAAATCCCCATTTTCAACCCAAGGGGGGACGTAGCTGGCAATCGTTTCCAAACTGTCTTTCTCAGGAAGCTGGCTGCGAACCAGATCCGCCCGAGCCTTTTGAGTCGGAGCATCCGCCTTGGGGACACACTGCTCGATGACATTGTCCCGTAAATCCGGGTGCAGGTTCTCAACGCGCCGTGTCGCGGCGGCCGGATCGCAGGCGAGAAGCAGTCTCACCAACTGCGCCTCGAACTCCGCCCGGCATCCGTCACTCCCATCCAGTCGCTTCGGGTCAACCGTCCCTGCGGCGATCTGCTCGTCGAACCATGCAGTCGCCGCTCCTATATTTTTCTTGGACCAGGCCATCCATGCACCTGATAGACTTCTGTCTCCTTCGCCAAGCTTGCCAAACAAGCGGCGAAGCGCCAGCTCCGGGTCTTGATCGAATAATGGCCGGAGGAACTCATCGATCAAATGCCAGCGGGTTCCTTCTTCAAGATCGAGAGCCAAGATCTCCTCGATTTTCGCAATCAACTCCTCCTTGCCCATCGCCTTCACGAGCTTTTCGAATTCCGCCAAACCACGAGCATCGGGTCGGCCGTTCCACCTGCCATTGGCCAATTCCGCGAGAACCTTCCACTCGGGCAAGCCACCAAATTTGATCGTCCTTTTTGCGCGTGCTTGCTGCAACTCGGGAAACAGTTCCTCCGCCAAACTCGGCTTCACGGCCGGGGAAGCGTGCAGCACGAGACGCCTGCTTTCAGTCTCAAATGTGGCAAGCGCCCGCCGCTGGATTCCTATCCATGCACCGACAAGCAACAATGCAGCAACTGGAAATAGGAGATGACTGGGTTTCACTAACGACCGTCTAGCGAAGTGCCAGAGTGGTGTCAACACCCCTATCCCCATGCCGCCTGAGCTGTCCGTGAAGCTACACCGGTGACGAAGAATAGCTAACAAACTTCCGGGCAACAAACCAAAGAAATGTATAGATTTGCTGCTTCCCAAGTTCGAACGGTTTGGCACATTTATCTGGTGAATCAATAGGCAATCCCCAACCCAACCCTTCGCGTTAGAAACTCAAACCACTCATCTCCATGAAACGATTTTCCTGCACACTCGCCGCATCCTCCGTGAGATTTATCACAGTCGCCACCGCAGCCATTATTGCACTAACAACAGCATCAACGAGCCATGCGGCAGTGGCCTATGGGATTGATGGAAATGGCAATCTGCGCTTGATCACGAGCTTGGGCACCATGAGTTCGGTCATCCTAGGCTCGACTCCGTTTGCCAGCGGCGGGATCAATGTGGGTCTGGCGATAGGGCCCTCTGGGCAGTTATTCGCCGGGGATGCGGGCGGCAATATCTATAGTCTAACACCCACAGGCATTCCGACATTGATCGGCAATCCGGGACAAGGGCCGATCTCGGGGCTGGATTGGGATCCAACGACCAACCGGCTACTGGCGATATCGGGTGGTGGTTCGCCAAACATTTTCCGCGTGAGTCCCATCACCGGCGCGGTGGTAGGCCCGACGGTGCCGGCGAATCTCGTGGGCAACACGCCGGAGGACATCGCCTACTACGCTCCTGGGCAGGGTTTGGTTACTTATCGAAATGCGGGGATCACGGCGGTGCAATTGATCGACCTCGCGACTGGCGGACTGCTAGGCACCCCAGCTGTTAGCGGTGTGGCGGATAACTGGACGGGCGTGGATGTCGATAACTCAACGGGGAATATCTACATGCTCGGTTGGTTTGATGATAGCTGGCAGGTGAGTAACAGCGCAGGAAACCTAACCGCATCGCATCTCGCCACCGGCAACCACTTGGACTGGACGGCATTTGCTATATCCTTGGATGTGCCGGAACCCACGAGCACGTGGCTGATTGCTCTCGGCTGCGGCACTGCCCTGCTTCGCCGGAAGCGCCGGTATATCTAATGAAGAACTGGCGGCACTCAACTCAACGGGCATCCGCTAGAGCTTCTAGTGCGCGGACGGCCGCGCTGCTGCGGTTTTCTACACCGAGGGCGACGAGGACGGCGCTGACGTGCTTCTTCACGGTCTGCACGCTGAGGCCTAATAAGTTTGCGATATCTTCGTTAGTTTTTCCCTGGGCGATCCATAGCAAAACCTCGGCTTCGCGCTCGCTGACTCCGAGGTCTAACAGCGGAGCTGGATTGGCGACGAGCGCGTCGAAATTCAAACGTTGCTGGCTCTTGCGGGTAAACCTCGCGGTCAGTGCGGCGATCAACTCATCACGGCTAACAGGCTTGGTCAGGTAGTCGTCGGCACCCAGATTCATGCCAGCGCGGTGGTCGGATTTTTCGCCCTTGGCGGTGAGGAAAATAAAGGGAATCG
>JAYVEJ010000486.1:0-4268 GCA_043748885.1 Luteolibacter sp.
GCTGTTTAACCCCTAACCCGATTCAAACGACCCACCCGTCACTTGCATCAAACCAACAATCCTTTCTGAGGTGCTGTCGTCCCAGCAGCCCCTCAGGCGACCCGGATCGGGGTTCTGTCCCGAATCGGCAGGGTTCATCGAGAGCTTTTCGCTGACCCCTGCCCATGCCCGAACCGGGTCGCCCATCTCTCACGAGTCGTCCCGCTTTTGAGGTCCCAGATGAAAGGGTTTTTCTCAGAATTCGCACCCTAACAACCAGCCATGAAAACCAGCCAATGGGCAGCCGTATCGGCAGCCGTCTTCGCCGTGAGTGCCCTCGTGTCGCCACGCTCGTTCGCCGTTCCAGAAAATGGAAATAGCGGCACTACGTCCACGATTCCATCCGCCCCGAAGGGTGATATCTCGGCCTATCCTTCCATCGTGCAAACCGGCACCAAACCGACTCTCACTTGGAATATTCTCTATCCAAGTAACTTGTCGGGCACAAACCCGCCAGTGTTGGTTAATCCTCCGGGAACGCTCATTCCGAACACCACTG
Organism: Luteolibacter sp.; assembly: GCA_043748885.1. GTDB lineage: Bacteria > Verrucomicrobiota > Verrucomicrobiia > Verrucomicrobiales > Akkermansiaceae > Luteolibacter. Next base: position 539 of record JAYVEJ010000486.1, read on the forward strand.
TCTATGCAACGGTGCAAATCGTGGGTAACGGCGTCACAGCTTGTAGCACCGTTCAGGATCCATTGATTCACTATGTGGATGTCCGGCTGAGTTTGAACCGGGGAACTTACAGTCAGATATTTTACGGCACTCCGTCGCAGGTGGTTCCCTCCAAGCAGCTCTATATCAAGAAAATGACCGCGAACCAGACTCTGGATTTCGGTGCCAGTTATGTGATCAACGGAGTTTCCACGCCGTTTTACACCTCGCTAAGTTCTAACTTGCAGGTGGTATCATTGGTCAACGGGGCAACTATACCAACCACCTTTTCACTCTATCAATCATCCAACCTAAAAAGCTATCTGAGGCCTTACCTGAATTCCACGGGAACGGTGAACATTGGACCGCTCAGTGTGTTGGTCCTGATGGAGCTTGGAAATACCAACCGGAACGCGACCTGTTTCGATCTTCAAGACGTGGTCCTGCTCGTAACATTCAGCACGGGTCACCCTAACAACGGGCATGGTAACAACTTGGATGGTGTCGATTCATCCAATCCGGGTCAGGGTCATGGCGGTCCCAATGGCATGGTGGATCCTTCCGCCGGCGTGGATGATGAAATTAGATAATATCAAACTAACATCCCTATGAAATCCGTCACCCTCATCTCTGTGTTAGGCTCACTCTCAGTATCAATTGGCCACGCAGAGACTAACCCAGCATCCCCGATGCGCGATTCCGTCACCCATGCACAACTTGTGGCGATGTATCGTCAGGCCTCCCAAAACGATCCGATGCGCAAGCTTGCATCGACGAAAGGCCCAGACCCTTCGGTCGTCAACCAGCCGAAGAGTCTGATCAGCGAGTCCGACACTCTATGTTTCAACGGAGTCGTAACGTTGGTTCCCAAGCGAGCGGTTCTCCAGACTCCGAAAAATCTAGCGGATCGACTCAAGTATGTGGCGGGCGCAAAGCTCATGACTTGGTCGGAGTTTTACGCGCTCAACCGCGGCTGGATCACCACCGTGGAGGTTTCCAGACTCCAAGCAGAAGGAAAGGATCCCCTCGCTGCCGAAACTAAAAAGCAATTGGTGAAATCTGGAAACCTGATCGTTGCCACATTCCAAGGGGGACCGATTTCGGTTCTTCCCCTCAAAGTCCCCGTTGAAAAATCACCCACCTCCACCACTCCAAAACTATGAAAACTCACATTCCTTGCATCATTGCCGCATCGCTTTCGTGTGGCTCGGGTCTAGCGGTTGAAACGATTAGTTATGTCAATTACATCCGCCAGTGGCAGATGCCTTCCGATGTCAGTTGGGATGCAGAGTCCAATGTTTTGGCAAACGGCACGCGGTTGTCCGCGCTCGCGATCAACCCAGGGGGGGCCCGCTTCGACTTGTGGACCATGAAATCTTCATCTCTCACCGGACTCACCGAGTATCTGCTCGATAGTAGTTATGTGGGAACCTATGTCCCGATTGCCTCGATCGTGATTCGTTCTGAAGATGGTTCGGCCGCAATTCCGCGAACCCGTGCCGACCGTCCCTATTATGTGGATGTCACCGTCAGCGGCTTGCGTTCCGGGGCCTCGGATCCCGAACCTTCCAAGAGTGTTAAGTTCCTCAAACACGTCCAGTCGTATGGCGTGAATGGAACTGGAATCGGCATTGACCGCACTCAAGCGACGCTCCTTACCCAAAGCTCCATCACCACCAACGGGATGCAGACCTTAACGTATTCAATTACGATGATCCCCGGCGCGGATCGCTCGAAGATCCGCGGGGAGGAGCGCTATTCGGTCTTCTCACTTGAAGATTACCAAGCGCCAGCATCGCAACTCGCCTCCAAGTATATCCAAGTCTGGCCGGTCGCCGATGCGACTATCACCGGTATCGCCCCGAACGAGTTGATTCGCTACTCGCTGCCCACCGTGACTCTCACGTTGACAGATTTGTATCCCAATTCCACGACTTATGCCCAAGTGTATAAAGGGGATCCACAACTTGGAGTGACCGGGACGATTGTGCCCGGATCGGCGCTTGTCACCAATGAATCCAGTCCTCCAACTCGGACACTCACATTAACGGATTACGGCTCTGTTCTTCCTACGGATGGGCGGTGGACGATTGAAGTGGTCACCGTGACGCCATTCGGCACCGAGCGAGTTATCACCCCGACGGGTGTCCCGGCAGTTCTGAGTTTCGACCTAGACCGCACCATCGAAATGAATGGCACCTTCACCACCATCGAGTGACTCACGGGCCTTTCGCTTCTTTTAACAAATCATTCCTATAGTTATCATTCCGATAGATAAGGGAAAACCTAGCTTCCTTGGATTTCCGCAATAAATCCTCCACCTCGGTGAAAGCCAGCAGGAGGAATAATCCCTTCACCGGCTCCCGATGAAACGACTGAATCCGAGTTACAAAATGATCCTCCACCGTTCTGCGCTGCTGGTTGGTGAGGAGTGCGCCGTGCTCCAGGGCGATCTGCTTGCGCAGCGCCTCGAAGCGGGATTCCATCAGATCGGCAGAGGCCTCGGGATCGAAGTAGTGGACGGTCAACTCATAGAGCTTGCCGGTGAGAAAACGTCCCTCCACCGCGCCGGCCTGGGTTTCTGGCAGAAAGCCTTTCTTCGGTTCAATCCTCAAAATCCGCAATGCAGGTTGGTCACCCGGCAAGGAAATCGTGACTCCCAGCGAATGACGGGATGCCCAAGTGATCAATTTTTCCGGGGAATCTCCCCAGTGCAATCCGAACGGAGGCTCAAGCACGGCTTGGGCGAAAACTTGACCGGTCGCCAGCAAGATAAAGGTGGCGCAACATGCCCATCTGCCAAAGTGCCCGCACATGCACGGAGTTTTAAGCATATCTTCCCGCTCGGCAAGGCGGGATCGCCGCAGTGGGGCTTTGTGATGGTCGAGGCCATGATCGCGCTCTCGATCCTCACCGTTCTCGGACTCGTCCTGCTCAAGCTTTCGCTCAATATCCTTCACCCGAGGCAATGGACCATGCAGCAATCAGTGTCGGATGCCTACATGACCTATGAGCGGGCTTACGCCGAGCGGATTCCCTTCGAATCCTTGCTGGCCGCAAACTCTCCGTGGCCCGTCTATCCGCTCACCGTTAGCACGGTCGTTAGGATCGGGGCGCTGCCAGGAGATGTTGCGATCAACGGGACGGTGGTGCGGACCCGGATCGCCGACACCGGAAACTATCCGATCGATGGCGGCACCGGCACCTTGGCCTCTAACCCAGCAGCCATGAAAGTATGGAAAGCACAAAGCATCCTCACCTATGTGGTTGGCAACCGGACCTACGCGAAATCCCGAACTGTCATGCGCTCTCAATGAAGTCGATCCTCAAACGCGCCCACCGGGGATTCACTCTGATAGAACTGTCCGTTGCCATCATGTTAGGCATGGCAACGGGAACCATGGTTCTCACCTTGTTCAGACAGCAGCTTGCGTTCCTCACGATTTTCAAGGCCCAGGGCTTCCTAACGGAGGAAGCTCCGATCATCAGCAATTACGTGAGCCGCTTGGTAGGAAAAGCGGATCGTTTCCGGCTGCATGCGACAAGAGAAGATGCGCTCTCGGGAAACAACGCCCGACTCACGGAGTCGCCGGTGGTTGTGCTAAATTTCCGCCAGCCAGATGGCACCATGCGAGCGACCATCCTAGCGTTTGAAGATCGCGGCGCTGGTCCCGCGCTTTATTATTATGTCGTGCCCGTCACCGGGGTACTG
>JAYVEJ010000487.1:0-1528 GCA_043748885.1 Luteolibacter sp.
TCTTGTTGGGATTCCTAGGCATCCGTGAACCCTTTACCCACAAGATAAGGCGTACAAGCCGTTAGATTTCCATAGAGGGTGGTTTCCCGAGTGTAGGGATCCTGGGGAAATAGCGAGGCGTTTCATGGGGCGGCGGAGTGTTGGCTGGGATCGTAAAAAATCCGGATGTCCGCCTTGTCGGTGCCGAGCAGTTGCTGGGCGCGTTTGAGCGCGGCGCGGGTCGAGAGGTTCGGGTTGCGCGGGTTGGTTAGAAAGATGTTGCTCTCGCCGCCCCGGCGATCGCAGCCGTCTTGCAAGGTGATGAGGATTCCGGATTTTTTCAGCACCCGATAGACTTCCCGAGTCGCGCCGGAAACGATGAGATGCAGGCCTTTTTCCCGCATGAAAAGGATCAAATCTTCCAGCGCCATCACGCTGGTCGCATCGAGATGGCGGGCGTTTTTCAAACGCAGAATGATCACTTGGATCGCCGGGTCCGAGACGGTCCGCTGGATCTGGGTGCGGAAAAGTTCGGCCGCGCCGAAAAACAAATCGCCCTCGACGTGGACGATCGAGATCGACGGGATCGGGCGCTGACGCTTCTCACCCATTTCCCGCAGCTCGCCTTTATCGCTGAACTCATACTCGATCAAATAGGGGCGGCTGGCCTTGCGCAGGAAGAGCATGATCGAAATGGCCACGCCGATGAAGATCGCCACATGCAACGGCGCTAACAGCGTGGCGATGAAGGTGATCACCAGCACCGCCGCGTCGTCGGTGGTGGAGAGCAGGCAGATCCGAATGTGGCGGAGATTAAACAACGAAAACGAAAGGCCTATGACCAACGCCGCCAGTCCGGCCTTGGGCACGTAGTCGATGAGCGGCACACCCCAGCCGACGGAGGCGGCGATTAAAATCGCGATGGCCATGGTGTAGATCCCGGAAAACAACGAGGCGAAGCGGGTGCGCGCGCCGGATTCGTGGTTGAGCATCGAGCGGGTTAGAGAACCCGAGGCGGGCATCCCACCGGCGAGGGCACTGGCGAGATTGGCCATGCCGACGGCTAACATGTCTTGGTTCACGTCCGGGCGGTCGCCGGTTTTTGAGGCCAAAGTTTTCGCCATCAAGGTGTTTTCTAACGAGGCGAGGAACGCGAGCGCGAAGGCGATGCTCAGCAGCGATGAGATGTCCGAGAAAATCCCCGGACGGATCAGGTGCGGCATTTTCCACATCAGATCGCCGAAGCCGAAGGTCGCGAAGGTGGCCGTCCCTTTGAACGGCTCTGTGCCGTGGCGAATCAACGAGCCATAGACGACCGAGGAAATCAACAACGCCAGCGCAAACGCCGGCCAGGTCGGCCTCCACCGCCGCAACGCCGCGAAGACTAACAAGGTGCTGCCCCCGATCAACATCGAGACCCACTGGGTGTGCGGCAGCGCCCGCGCCAGCCCGAATAACAGCCCCAAAAAGGTCGATGAAGTTTCATCACTCACATACGCTTCTAACCCGAGAAATGGCTTTAACTGGTTCGCCACGATCAACACCGCCG
>JAYVEJ010000488.1:0-4258 GCA_043748885.1 Luteolibacter sp.
CTTTCTAACGCCCAGTGCAACACCCTGCCCTCGCTCGGTGCCATCGCAGATCTGTTCGCGCCCGAACTCACCCTCCTGTCCTATCAGCACGCCATCGCCAAACCCGCACCCGAGTTGTTCCAAATCCTAACCGACCGCCTCGCCGGTCGCGGCATCACTCCCGCCGAGACGCTGTTCATCGGCAACGACCCCGCGCAAGACATCCTCCCCGCCGTCGCTGCGGGGTTTCTGACCGCACTCTTCACCGGCCACCCAGACTCCCTACGCCCCGGCGGCTGCACGCCAGATTTCACCATCGAGAAATGGGCGGAGTTTCGCTGCTAGATATCCACCACACGAGTTGATCGTGGCGGCGGTTTCCATTCACTTGATCCTAAAGTGCCCAGTTAGAGGAAACTCAAACAAGCAGTCTTCCTCCTGCGTGCCGCCGCCGATGTTGTGAATGACCCACGGCACGCCGCCACTGTTTTTCCGGGTGCTGACGATCATGATGTGCGGGAGGTGCGGCGGCACGGTGCAAGTCACAATATAACTAAGAGCAGAGGCTTCATATCACTTGCTCTGTGGGCTCAGCTCCACCTTGCGGAACTCCACTTCGGTGCCTTCCGCCTGTAGCGCGATCTTGCCGGTCTTGGCGGTGCAGTTCGTGCCGTGGTTCACGAGCTGGCCGTTGACGTGGACGATGATTTCCGCGCCTTTGCACTCGATGGTCATGCTGTTCCACTCACCCAACGGCTTTTCTGAGTCGTCGGTTAGGTTCTTGATATTGCGGGCGTCGTCGGCACCACCACCAAATTTTTGGCCTACCTTGTGCGGGCGGCGAGAGTCCATGTTAGGGACATCAATGTTTTCCTGGATGCACCAAAAGTCGCCAGCATTTCCATGGAGCATCTGCACCTCGATGGATTGCGGAAACATCCCATACAGCGCACGCGGCTTGGAGGCGTGAACTAACACCCCGCAGTTGCCGCCTTCCTTGGGAAATCGGTATTCGACCACCAGCTTGTAATCGGCAAATGACGCGGTCGTCACCAAGTGGCCTTCGGGTTTGCCCATGCTCACTAACATCCCATCCCGCACAACGAAGCTGGGAGCGAGGTTTGGGTCGTTGTCGGCCTTCGGCACATCGACCGTCCAACCGGTTAGGTCTTTGCCGTTAAAAAGTGCGATGGGTGCCGCAGTGGCGAGCGAGGCGAGGGCGAGGAGGGTCGTGATGGATTTCATACTGGAGAGCTTCTACGGAAGGTTTCCGGGCTTCTTGCGGGGAAGGCAGAAGGCTTCGGGCATCCTGCCCGACGCCGTCTTGAAAACAGCCCATTCAAAGATCGCCACTCCCTAGGATTTCCGGCAAATCCTTGCGCGTGACGTTGCCGGTATTTGAAATCGAAGAGGCACTGCGGGATGCGGTGCGGGGGGAGCGGGCGCGGGTGCTGCTGAAGGCTCCGACGGGTTCGGGAAAATCGACGGCGGTGCCGGGGATGTTAGTGGATGCGGGGATCTCTGGGAAGATTCTGGTGATCGAGCCACGGCGGATGGCAGCGCGGTTGTTAGCGGGTTGGGTGGCGCGGCTGCGCAAGGCGACGCTGGGCAATGAGGTGGGCTACGCGGTGCGGTTCGACACGAAATACCGGGCGGACTCGCGGATCATCTATCTGACGGACGGAGTTTTCCAACGCTGGATCCAAGACGACCCGGCGCTAGCAGGCGTGGGAGCGGTGGTGTTCGATGAGTTCCACGAGCGGCGGCTGGCGGTGGATATCGCGCTGGCGCGGTGTCTCGATTTGCAGGAAGGCCCGCGCCCGGATCTGCGGGTGGTGGTGATGTCGGCGACGTTAGAAACGGCGGGGCTGGCGGATTATTTGGCACCGGCAATTTCGCTGGAAACGGGCGGGAGATTGTTTCCGGTGGAAGTTTTGTATCGGGCGGAGAAGGTTGCACCCGGGCGAAATGAGTTTCGCGGTCCGACACCGGTGTGGGAGCGAATGGCGGCCATTTGCCGGGAGGCGATGGCGCTGCCCGAGCCAAGAAATATTTTGATGTTCCTGCCGGGCACCCATGAAATCCGGCGGACGGTGGAGCTGCTAGAGAACAGCGGACTGGCGAAGGGCTGGGAGGTTTTTCCACTCTACTCGGCGCTGCCCCCTGCGGCGCAGGAAGCGGCGATTTCCCCAGGGCCGCGGCCCAAGATCATCGTGGCGACGAACGTGGCGGAGACTTCTCTAACCATCGACGGGGTGAGAACGGTGATCGACAGTGGGCTGGCGCGGACGGCGTCCTTCGAGCCACGGCGTGGGATCAACACGCTGCTGATCACCAAGATTTCACGCGCAGCGGCGGAGCAACGCGCGGGGCGGGCCGGGCGGACGGCTGCGGGAAGAGCGTTCCGCTTGTGGAGCGAGGGCGATCATGCGCGGCGGGCGGAGTTTGAGTCGCCGGAAGTGCATCGGGTGGATCTAGCAGAGGCGGTGTTGTTGTTAAAGGCGGCGGGTGTTAGAGAGGTGCGGAAGTTCCGCTGGTTTGATGCGCCGGTGGAATTGTCCATGGCGCGGGCAGAGCGGTTGTTGCATGACCTCGGGGCGCTGGATGCGGGCGGAGGGCTAACGGCGGAGGGCCGGAAAATGGCGTCGCTGCCGCTGGAGCCACGGTTTTCGCGGTTGATGTTAGCCGGCCACGAGCACGGCTGCGTGGCGGAGACGGCGTTCATCGCGGCGACGGTGCAGGGCGATGGCATTTTCACCAACAAACGCGGCGGACCGGGCCGGAAGGATTTTATTTTCGCCGATGACGACTCGGATTTCGCGGGAGAGTGGCGGGCATTTGAATCGGCGGAAGCGATGGGCTTCGATCCGCGGCGCTGCGATCAAGTGGGCGTGATGGCGCGTGGCGCTCGCGAGACGGCGCAGGGGTTTGATCGGTTAGGCGCGATGGCGAAACGCTTCGGCTGGCAGTGGCGCGGGGTGGATTTCCGCGAAAATCACGAGGCGGTGGGCAAGGCGATGTTGGCGGCGTTCAGCGATCAACTGGCGATCCGGCTGAGCCAAGGGACGCTGGCGTGCAAGCTGGTGGGCAACCGCAAGGGCAAGCTGGACGAGGACTCGTGCGTGCGAAATGCGGCGGCGTTCGTGGCGGCGGAAATCACCGAGGTGGAAGCGCGGGAAATCATCGTCCATCTGCGGCGGGCGACGGCGGTGGACCCGGCGTGGTTGGCAGAGCTATTTCCCGAAGATCTAACGGTGACGGACGGCGCGGCATGGGACGAGACCCGCCGCCGGGTGGTGGCCCGCAAGGAGACGCGGTTCCGCGACCTGGTGTTAGAAGCGAAGGAGAGCGACCACGGGGTGAACCTGGATGCGGCGGCGGAACACCTAGCAACGCGGGTGCTGAGCGGTGAGCTGATTTTAAAAAACTGGGATGACTCGGTCAGCCAGTGGACGGCGCGGCTGGCGTCACTCGGTCGATGGATGCCGGAGTTGGAAATGCCCGGTTGGTCGGACGCGGACCGGGTGGATGCGATCGCCCAAATTTGCCACGGCTCGATCAGCTACAAGGAAATCAAGGAGACCAACGTCTGGCGAGTCCTGCGCGAATGGCTGAGCGCGGCGCAGCGGGCGGCGCTGGATGCGTATTGCCCGGAGCGGGTGAATTTACCCAACGGCCAATCCGCGAAGGTCACTTACGCGGACGGGATGAACCCGTTTATTTCTGTCCGGGTGTCGCATCTCTTCGGGATCTGGGAAACGCCAACGGTCGCCAACGGGCGGGTGCCGCTGCTGGTGCATATTCTAACACCGGGGCAAAAACCCTGGCAGATGACCAAGGATCTCAAAGGCTTCTGGGCCAGCGGCTACGCGCAAATGAAGAAAGAAGTTGCCGGACGCTACCCACGGCATCCATGGCCGGACGATCCCAAGGCGTGGGTGGCTGCGGGGAGACAGAGGAAATAGGCGCACATTTCCAAACTCGCGGCGAGACGCCGCGAGCACGGCCTGCCGCGAGACGCGGCAGCCACCATCGAGTTGCTTGCGGGTTTTGCTTTTTCATCGGCGGCTGAAAGTCCAGCGTCTCCGGGCATGTGGCGTTTGCTGTTAATCCTATCGATTCTTCCCATCGTCGCCGCGCTGATTGCGCGGTGGTATTTCGGGCTGCGGGTGCTGGCGGAAGATGGCGCACGCCCGTGTCGCTGCGATCTCGGGACGTGGATGCCGCTGCCAGACGATAAGGCGGTGATCCATCGAGCTGAGGAAACGGCGGCGGAGTT
>JAYVEJ010000489.1:0-4249 GCA_043748885.1 Luteolibacter sp.
GCGGACTGCGTGATGTCGAGGCCGGACGTGTGCGCCCGATCGAGGACGTGAAAGCGATGATTCCGCAATGGATTTCAAAATCCTGATTGCGGACAGCGCACTCGCCGATCTCAGGGAAATCGTTGAATTCGTGCGCAAGACGATCCCGATGCAGCAGGTCGGCTGGGCGAAAAACTCGTCTCTCGTGCGTTGAGTTTGAGGACAATGCCTGCGCGTTTTCCGTTGCACGACAAGCAACGCGGGATTCGGAAAATGACTGTCGCGCCGTATCTCGTGTTCTACACCTGCAACGAGACCGCCGTTGTTGTGAACATCCTGCACTTCTGGCACGGCGCGCGGCGTTCACCGCAATTTGTAGTGTAGTTGGATGAGGCTGCGAGCCTTGGGAACGCACTCCTGCGGGGGCAATTCCATTGCGCGGTTTGGGGCGGTGGAGTTCACGTGACGAACGCCGTTGCCCCATGCCACCTCCCGCCCCTCGCCACGAAGCACAGCTTCCCCCATCAGCGTGCGTTACCAATTCCCCAACTTGGTAACGAGGAGAAAAAGCATCCGTATCATTCCCTCAGCCACCATCGTTGCAGATGTAACGGAATCGGATGTCCACTACTCTCTAGATCCTTTATTCTCCCTTCCCTGAGAATTCGCGCCTGGCCCATCATTTCTTCGACGGTAGGGACATAGGCAGGTTCTCTCTCTGGGACCGGTGGAAAATGTTTGGTGTGAAGCCTCTCGGTTCTATCTAACTGTTCCTTTATATCAGGATTTGGGAGCACTTCGATCATATCCCGCAAATGGCGAACAAGATCGGTGTAGTCAAGCGCCTCCCTCCGTTCAGCGGCGTCTTTCAAATAACGTAACTTGTTGAACCCCTTCTTCCGTTCAGGAATTACTACGCGCTCCGCAAGTCGCTCTATCATTGCTTTTAATGCGCCGGTGGGGTTTATCGGGATTCCATCAAACACCAGCAATCCAGCTTCGTCCACCAGCACCGCATTTTCACCGTGGAGAGCAAAAATGGCTCTATTGTCGCCAGCTCGGTAAAAAGCATCATCTCCCAGTGCTTTATATTTCGCTTCCGCCATTTCGTTTTCAATGGTCGCGCAATCGGCCGTCTGGCCATGGAGATGGGGTTGCGAAGATATAATCTTTACACCGCCAAACTCGTCCTTGAAAACCCCATGCAATTCAACTGAACCTGGCATCATTTCGTTCATGGCATTGAGCCGGGCGAGATATTCAGATGCGGTTGCGTGAACAAACTCCCATCCAGTATCGGTTGCTTTCGGAACGTAACCAAACCAATCACCATTTCCTCGAGTGATTTTTACCCATCGCCCGGCCTCGTGGGCAAAAACGTGGTGTTCGCTCCCTCCAGCGTCTTTCCTAGAATTGAGTTCCCATTCCGGTGGCAATTTGTCCGGGAGTAAGCCACGTTCGCACGCCCACTCCAACAATCGTTTCTTTTGTAGTTTACTCTCTCGCAGGCGGGATGGATGGATTTCGGCTTGCGGGTAATGTTTCATCGGCTTCCAATAGTAATCAATTTTGGAATAAGGCGGTGAAATCTCGCTTGCACTCACCGTCATCCATCCATGGACCGATCTCCATTTCTAGCATCGCATCCTGAACCCGGGATGAATCTCGCGTATCAATCAAATGAAGTCCACCGAGCGGCATTGAGGCGGATTCTATCAATTGACCGAAAACGAAAATCTGGGGTCGCTTCTCAGACTGCCTTAGCTTCTCATCGTGCTGAGTGAGTCCGCGCTGTCGCCCCATGAAGTAAGCGGCCTCAAATGGAATCCATAGGCTCTTCCAGTCTTCGGGATCTGCGATTAACGCCACAAAGTCAGTGCAGCTATCGAGGTTTCGTACGACTGCTTCCAGCCACGGTTCTCCGCTCGCGATTGAGTCGGGATCGGAACTCACGAAGACGCGCGGCATAGGTGCTTCGCCAACGTTTCTGAACTGATGTTTTATTACCAGCCTTTGAAATTCTTGCGCCTCTGACGTTCTCTTCGCGCAATGCGAAACGAAAATCTTGCGTTGTGCAGGTTTCCACATAGCCCCAATTCTTATCCACGCGAGCCAAAAAAGGCAAGCCGTCCGGTCTTACCTTGGTGGCATACCTCGCGATGAATGCCGCACCCTTACTGCTACCGCCCGGCCGCTGGAGCGCCAAACGGGGGGGGGGGCGGAACCGGCGCGGGCGATCCGCGGTAACCGTGGCACGATGGGGAACGGAAAATAGGCTTGCTTCCCGTTGTCTTCCTTGGTGCGATACGACTCGTGAATTCGGATGACCATTCCCACTCGCTCATCCCGCGTCCCGACGCTGCGCTGGCGACGGAGGCGGGGCGGGTGCTCCCCGAAATGGTCGGTGAAACGCTGACGCTTGCGCGGCGTGAACCGATTTTCAAGATTGGCGAGTACGAGTGGTGCGAGCCGGATTACCGGCAGATTCTAATTTGGGCTGAAGACCTAGCGATGGAGCCGGAGGAAGTGATTCGACTCTTGCGTGATGAAAGCATCTCGTCTCCGAAGCAGGAAGTGGGGGCTGACCTAGACAATGATCTCATCGAGCAAACGGCTTTCCGAGAAGGCAGGTTGGCAAGCCTCCGTTGGAATTTAGCATTGCTGCCGGTTGCGGTGTTTAGATGGGTTGATGGACTTGAGATTGAAGCACTCACAATTTGGACTCCTCAGGAGGGTGTGAACCGGATGCTACATCTTCAGTTGAGCCTCCCAAGGCTCCGCATGCTGCATTGTGGGGAAATCGGGATCGAGCAACTGGACTTGTCTCGCGTGCCGCAGCTCGAAGAGATTTGGTGCGACCACAATCGGTTGACCACAATTGACCTCTCCAAGGTGCCGTTGTTACGGGTTCTTTACTGCTCCGGGAATGCTCTTGAGGAGATTGATGTGTCAGGCGTCACCAGCTTGGAACAGCTAGAGTGCAAATGCAATCGACTGATGGACCTAAACGTCTCCCGGGCCGCTTCCTTAAAGCATCTCGACTGTTCGGACAACCGGCTTCGTCACCTCGATCTTAAGGACAAATATGAATTGGCATCTTTGGATTGCGGCGGCAATTTAATGGAGAGGCTCTGCGTTGCGGAAACGGCGCTGGACGTTCACGGCTTTCGTCACGACGGATGGGTTTATGTATTTAACGATAACGGCAGCAACGGGGACACCGGATTTTTTCCAAAGGTGGTATTTGATCAGCTCCGCCTTGACAAAACGCAGCCGGAAGCAGCGTATCCCGACTGGGAGGCTTATCTAAACAGTCATGGCTACACTAGCCGTCCACGAGAACAGCGACCCTAAACGGCTCCTCGTGCGGGTGGGCGAGGCGCGGGCGCGGCTGGCGGAACTCGAAGCCGGCTTCACGGTCGGGAAGGCGAAGGTGGGGGCGATGAAGGCCCGGCTGTTTGCCCGACTGCGCGAGCATTTCCAGCGGCGTGACCGGCACGCCTAGACGGCGTCGCCTTTCACGATGACTTCGCCGTGACGAAGCAGGTGGTCAGTCACCATGTCAGAAGTCACCACGGAGATGATGACCTTGTAGCCGCAGATGATGCCGCGCCGGGCGGCTTCGGCGAAGGTGAGCTTGTGCGCGACCGGGCCATAGACTTCCGGCGCGTCCATCGAATAGACGAGCCGGGCGTCGCCTTCCTTGTCGCGCTGGCGCACGTCGTAATGGCGCGGCGTCGCGGTGAGGAAGAGGCGTTTCCTGATCGCGAGATTCCTGTCGTTCAGTGCAAAGCCGAAGTGGACGCCTTCGCGCCCGGCGGTCTTGTGCGCTTCGTCGAAGATGGCGAGATCGAAGCTGTGGCCGGGGTCAGTGGCCTCGGCTATAACGTGCTTCATGCCCGCGGCGACGACGTGCGCCGATTGGTAAGTGGAGAAGACAAGCTTCACGCCGTCGAACCTGGCGGCGAGAAATGCGCGAGCTTGTGCGCTGTCGGTGGTGACGGGAAAATCGAGATCGGTAGGGCGGACGACAAGCTCGTCGCTATCCGGCTTCACGCTTGGATCGGAGCAAACGCAGAGGTTTGCGAAGGACGGCCACGAAGTTTCGCGCGCCCACTCGTGCAAGGTCTGGCGAAGCAGCGCGAGCGATGGGACGAGGATGAGAATGTTTCGCACGCCCATGCGCTCGGCGGCCCACAACGCGACGAGCGTCTTACCTGTGCCGCATGCCATCAGCGCCGTGGCGCGGTCGTGCTCGCGCACTGCGGTT
>JAYVEJ010000490.1:0-4248 GCA_043748885.1 Luteolibacter sp.
ATCGGAGACCACACAGGTGGTCAGCGGATAGGGCTTGGACTTGATTTCTTTGGTTTCCTTGGGTTCCGCGGCACCAGCACCAGTGATGCCGAGGGTGAACCCAATGAGGGTGGTGAGGAGTATAGTTTTCATGGTCTATGTTGGTTTCTAGGGTTTGGTGTTTGTTGTTTTGTGCCCGAATTTATGGGGCTAGATCTTCGTCCAGAAGAGCATTATAGGCGGGAATGGGTCTGGATACCATCGCTTTGCACAAGTTCGAAGCAAATCCCATGGATTATTAATTTCTCGCTAATGAAGCAGGGCTTTTGGAAGTTACCATTCATTTTTCAAAAAGATCCGTGGTGAAATAGAGATTGCAGATTTCATTCCATGGAATCGTGATGCAGTGAGCCGTGGAGCGTCCCATTCTTAAACTCGCGACCGCGCAACCAGAGGAAGATGACGGGTGTGACGATGAGGATATGGAGCAAACTTGATATCATCCCGCCGATGACCGGCGTGGCGAGCGGTTTCATGATTTCAGCGCCTTGGCGGTGACTCCACATGATGGGCAGCAGACTGGCGACGATGGTGGCGACTGTCATTACTTTCGGTCGCAAGCGCAGGCGGGCACCGTCTTTCACGGCTTGGACGAGATCCTCGTAAGTGAAAGCCGCGCCTTTTTCCGCGAGGCGGGTTCTCACGGTCTCCTCCAGATAGACGACCATGACCACGCCCGTCTGCACGGCGGTGCCGAACAGCGCGATGTAGCCGACCCAGACTGCACCATTGAAGTTATACCCTAGCAGTTTCTGCAAAAGCACGCCGCCGCTGAGGGCGAAGGGCACGGCGAGCATGACATGCGCGGCTTCCAGCGCACTGTGATAGACAAAGTAGAGCAAGACGAAGATCACCATCAGCACCAGCGGAAACACGAGTTGCATGGTTTTAACAAAGCGCCTTTGGTTCTCAAACTCGCCGGTCATTTTGTAGGTCATGCCTTCCATGTTGATGGTCTTGAGCTTTTGCTCGATCTCTTCGACGAAGCCGCCGAGGTCGCGGTCTTGAACGTTGGCTTGGACAAAGGAACGCAACAGGCCGTTTTCCGAGGCGATTTCGTTAGCCCCGATCTCGCGAGTGATCTTGGCGACCATGCCGAGCGGGATGTAGGGAATAGTCTCAGTGGCTCCGCCGTTAGAAGGTTGGGCGGCGGGCGCACTCTTACCCCCACCCATGCCGCCGGCCATGCCACCGGCGGGTGCAGCGGGTGCGGCACTCATGCCGGGTCGGGCGGCGACGAGGATGCGGCTGAGTTTCTCAATGTCATCGCGCTCGCTGCGCTGGACGCGGATCTGGATGGGGTAACGCTCGCGGCCTTCGATGGTGGTGCTAACATTTTTCCCGCCGATGGAGATTTCGACGGCGTCTAACACGTCCTTGGCACTAAGACCGTAACGAGCCATGGCTTGGCGATCCACCTTGATGTTGAGATAGGGCTTGCCTTGGACTCGGGAGGCGGAGACGCCGGTGGCTCCA
This sequence comes from Luteolibacter sp., assembly GCA_043748885.1. Lineage (GTDB taxonomy): Bacteria > Verrucomicrobiota > Verrucomicrobiia > Verrucomicrobiales > Akkermansiaceae > Luteolibacter. The sequence goes on from JAYVEJ010000490.1 coordinate 1,516, forward strand.
TCAATGCCGCGGACGATTTTCTCGATTTCGAATGCCTTGCGCTGAATCTTGTCGAGGCTATCTCCATAGATTTTGATGCCGACTTGAGCGCGGATGCCAGTGTATAACATGAGGATGCGGTTCTCAATCGGTTGGAGAAACGCGGGGACATAGCCGGGGACGAGTTTCATCTTTTCCGTGAGTTCGGCTTTGAGTTTGGTGACGGTCATGCCCTCGCGCCACTCGGGGTTGCGCTTCACTCGGAACTTTCCATTAGGGATGTATTCTGGCTTTAGCATAATGGTGGTTTCTAGCATTTCAGTCGGTGCGGGATCGGTGGCAGTTTCGAAGCGACCGAGCTTGCCGGCCACATTCGCGACTTCCGGGGTTTCGCTGATGACTTTGTCCTGCCATGACATCACTCGCTGGATTTCCTTGAACCCGGTTTTAGGTATCATCACGGGCATGTGAAGCAGGCTGCCTTCGTTAAGCGGTGGCATGAACTCCTTGCCGAAACCGGCGACCCAATCCGCAGTGCGGTCATAGCCCTTGTCGCGGATTTGTTTCACCCAATCGCGAGGCAGGCCGAAGGCAGTTAGAAGAGCGATGGATAGAATAAGGAAGGCAAGACTCACCACGGTTTTGCGGTGTTCCAGTGCCCAATCCAGCGTGGGTTCATACAGCCGGAGCAGGAACTTCATGACGATGTTTTTGTCCTCGGAATGGAACGGCCCGCGCACCAGGAGGGAACACAGCACTGGCACCAAGGTAACTGCTAACAAGGTGGAGCCTATCATGGCAAAGGTCTTAGTGAATGCCAGTGGATGGAACAATTTTCCCTGCTGCCCGGTGAGCGCGAACACTGGGACGAAGGCGAGAATGATGATCGCCATGGCGAAGAAAATCGGCCTGCCGACTTGTTTGCAGGCGACGAGGGTGGTTTGCCATGTTTCCCGGCGGGTGAGTGCGCCGCCTTTTTCCTCCTCCGCTCGCTCGCAGTGGCGGAGGACATTTTCGGTGACGACGATCGCTGCATCCACCAACACGCCGATGGCAATGGCGATGCCGGTTAGAGACATGATATTACTGGTGATGCCGAACTGCTTCATCATGAAAAACGAGATCAAGATAGAGATCGGCAAAGGCAGAGTGACGATGAGGATGCTGCGGAAATGCCATAGGAAGATGATATGGGCGAGGGTCACTAAGATGATTTCTTCGATGAGTGCATGCTTCAGTGTGTCGATGGTGTGATCGATGAGTTCGCTGCGATCATAGAATGATGTGATGGTGATGCCGGGAGGTAGGCTGGGTGCGATTTGTGCAATTTTTTCCTTCACGCGTTCGATGACGGCTTTGGCATTCTCTCCACTGCGCATGACCACGGTGCCGCCGACGGCTTCGTGGCCGTTGAGGTCGAGCGCACCGCGGCGGTAGTCGCCACCGATCTGGACGGTGGCGATGTCTTTCACATAGATCGGCGTGCCTTCCATGGCTTTGATGGTGACCAGTTCCAAATCCTCTGGGCTGGTGACGAGGCCGATGCCACGCAGCACAAACTCCGCGCCGTTTTCCTCCACCGTCTTGCCGCCGACATTGAGGTTCGCGTTTTGGACCGCAGTCATCACTTCCATCATGGTGACATTCGCGGCGCGCATCTTGGTGGATGAGAGCTCGATTTGATATTGTTTCACGAAGCCGCCAATGCTGGCGACTTCTGCGACGCCCTGCACACTGGCGAGCTGATAGCGGATATACCAATCCTGCACGGAGCGGAGTTTTGCTAAATCATAGCCGCCGTTCTCTGCCTTAGTGGGATCGACGGCGAGATAGTATTGATAAACCCAACCGAGGCCCGAGGCATCGGGGCCGAGTTGTGGAGTCACCCCATCCGGCATTGAGCTTTGGAGAAAGTTTAAACGTTCGAGCACCCGAGTCCGCGCGAAATAGGTATCTACGCCGTCCTCAAAAATGATGGTGCTCAGCGAGAATCCGAACATAGAAGTGGCGCGCACTTCTTTAACTCCAGAGAGCCCCTGCAAGCCGGTGGTTAGAGGATAAGTCACCTGATCCTCGACTTCCTGGGGGCTGCGGCCGGCCCAGTCGGCATAGACGAGCACCTGATTTTCCGTGAGATCGGGGATCGCATCGACAGGAGTTAGATAGACTGCGCGGACTCCCAGTGCGACGAGCAACAAGGTGGCGCAGGCGACGAGGAACCGGTTTCTCAGGCTCCATTCAATGATGCGTTCAATCATAATTTGTGGCTTGAAAGGGTGAGCTGGAAGTGAGAAGGCTTTGCCATGAGTGCGGTAGTGATGGAACTGGAAGAGATGCTGACGCGATTGAAGCCGGAGGCGGCGGAGAAGCTGGAGATGCAAGTCCGCGAGGCTTTGTCTTCAGTGGCGGAGACAGATAAGGTATTGCCCACGCTGGAGGAGATTAAACGTCGTGTTCCTGATATTGCGCATTTGATCGGAGCATGGGCGGACGAGGATGTCGCTGAACCAGAGGAACTTCCTATGCCACCAGCGAGGGTCTGGTAATGCATTATCTGCTCGATACGAATGTGTGGATCGAGGTTCTCAAGAATCGAAACATCCTTCTGCTGGATCGTTTCTCGCGGGTCAATCGAGCCGATATGGTCACCTACTCTGTCGTAAGAGCGGAGCTGATGCATGGCGCTGAAAAATATCAAGACGTGATCCGGCGGAGGTCGGAGGTCCAAGCGCTCGTCTCGCGAGTTATATCTTT
>JAYVEJ010000491.1:0-4241 GCA_043748885.1 Luteolibacter sp.
CACATCGCCCGCTACGACTCGCGCCTGCTCGACGAGGCAATCGACTGGCTGAGCTCGAACGGTAAAATCATCAACCTCCAGCGGCTCCGCCGCATCCACGACGAGTGGCCGGCGGCCGATCTGCGCGTGCTCGCAGCGATCAGCGGCGGGCTTGCCACGCAGTCGATGATGAGGAAATGGATCACGCTCTCCGATCCGTTGCCTGCCGAGGCAGAACCGGAGCCGCTCTTCATCAATTTCGACGGCAGTGCCTTGCCTGTTTTTCACCAGCCTGATCCGGACTTCCTCCGCCACGGCTTACTGCGCGATCCTATGGAACGCCGCCGCATGAGCCAGTCACCGGACCCCAGCCGGGCCGCCAACCTGCTCTGCTGCCTACGTGCGCTCTTCGGGGTGAATGCGCGCGCGGAGATCATCGCATGGCTACTCACTCACGAGTCCGGCCATCCCGCTGCCATCGCCCGCGACACCGGCTACTTTTCCAAATCCGTTCAGCACACGCTCAATGAAATGGAGGACTCCGGACACATCCGCTCCCGCAGGGATGGCCGTGAGAAGATCTTCTGGGTCAAGCCCGGTGCATGGGACTTCCTCATCACCTGGTCCCAGCCCTCCGGCTTCCCACGCTGGGTCGATTGGATGCCCATCTTCTTCGCCATCACCACCTTCATCGACGCCCTCGGCCAGCCCGGTCTCGACGACGCTCCAGAGCAAGTCCAATCCATCCAGCTCCGCCGTGCCCTCGACTCCGCCATGCCCGCCCTGTCCCGCGCCGGTCTCGCCGAAAGTCTAACTGCATCCCGGAAACTAACGGGCACCCAGCTCATCGACGCCATCCACGAGGACTTGAACAAACTGGAGCAAACCCTTCAAGCACCCCTTTTACCCGTTACCCTAAGCGTAAGTCCAACTTGAAGTTAGCGAGCACGCCATTAATATAGATACTGCCCGTATTGCCGATGAGGGTCATCACCGTGCACCCATTGGCCGATGGCGGGAATGGCACCATTGAGCATTTGCTCGGAGCCACCCTTGATGATTTCGCAGCGCATGGTTTCACTAGCAGATCTGGGTGTTAGGTAAGTTATTGATTGGTGCCAATTCATCCACCCACACCCGCAGCGTCTCGCCACTGAAGGACTGAGGACTGGGTGAAACCGCGGGAAGAATCGGCGCGCGGACCGTTTCGACAGGGCCACGCGGAGTGCTCCAGATCATCACTCCTGCTAGAACGAAGGTGGTGATGAGAAGACTGCGGTGGCGGAATTTCATAGTTGATATGAGATGGATGGTGCACCGCGATTTGGGAAAACTTGCTGCGGTTGCAGCTCGACGCGGAGCGACCCGCTGTCCGGGAATTGGCAAACTACAACCTCCGCCCAACCTCTTTCCACGCCCTGTGCGGGGACGAGGCCGTCCCCCCGCCTTTCACTCACCTAAGCCCTTCGCATAAACCTCGTTCTCGGTGAAAACGATGATCATCGGGCGACAGCAGATTTCGCAATCGTAGTCCACTTCCGCCGGCATTTCATCCGGGTGCGGGACGGCGACTTCGAACACTTCAAAACAAGTTGGGCAGGTGACTTCAGCGAGTTCCATGGCGCAGACTCGCACCGGATGCGGACATTTCCAATCGCTGAATCGCCGTTGGAAACTGCCAATATTCTCGTCCTGCGACACCCAGCGACTCCAAGTTTCCCAAAACCCCCACTTCTCAAAACCCGACCTTATCAATTCGCTATTTAGCTAAATAACTGAAATTTGAAACTGAGGCGGTGGGCATGTTTTTCTCGCCTGCGCGGCTGCGGCTGTCGTGACATTTCTGGACGACGTGTGCCGATTAAGACGAAGGCGGGATTCTTCGCCTTCTCGCGCCGTCATCCGGGCTGACAAAAATATCAGCCCCCAAAATCGCTGCCATGCCGCTGCCCTCCACTTTCAGTTGCGCCCTCGCCGCCACATCCCACTTGCAAGGTCACAGCGCCCTGCCATCGTTTTCGCGAATGACCGGCAAGACGCTTTTCGAAAAAATTTGTGACCGGGAAATCCCCGCGACGATCGTGCATGAGGATGAGCGCTGCGTGGCATTTCGCGATATTTCACCGCAGGCTCCCGTGCATATTCTGGTGATCCCGCGCAAGGCGGTGGCGCGGGTGGGGCTGGCGACGGAGGCTGATGAGGGCTTGCTCGGTCACTTGTTAGTCACCGCCGCTCAGGTCGCGCGGAGCGAGGGCATCGCGGACCGCGGCTACCGGCTGGTGATCAACAATGGTCCCGACGGCGGCGAGGCGGTGCCGCATTTGCACGTCCATTTGTTAGGCGGGCGGCAGTTGCAATGGCCGCCCGGTTAGATGTCCTTTTATGAAATTAAAAATCTGGCGCTGGTTCGCCGCGTTATTGTTGGCCGGGCCGTCGTGCTCCGCGAGCCTGCCCGCCATCCCCCCGCGCCATCAACGCGTCGTGCTGGTGCATGGCTTTTTGGAAACCGGCTCGACCTTCAAGATGCTGCGAGCGCGCTTGGAAAAACGCGGCTGCGAGGTGTACGTCCCGCGCTTGTGCCACACGGATGCGCGCGGCGGCTTGGCAAATCTAGCAGTCCACCTCAAGCAGGACATCGACGCGAAATTCGGGCCGACGTCACCGCTGAGCCTCGTCGCCTTCAGCATGGGCGGGCTGGTGAGCCGCGAGTATTTGCAGAACCTTGATGGCGCGGCGCGTTGCGAGAACTTCATCACCATTTCCTCGCCGCACCACGGCACTCTCGCCGCTTGGCTCTATCCGACCCTGGGTGCCGAGGACATGCGACCCGGCAGCCGCTTCCTAGCAGAGCTGCAACGGACCGAGGATAGGCTGGGAAAAATCCCGGTGACCTCGTACCGCACACCGCTGGATCTCATCATCCTACCGCCCGCCAGCTCCGTCTGGGAGCGGGCGGAAAACTTGGAATTTCCCGTCATCCTGCATCCGTTGATGCTCACCTCCGACCGCGTCCTAACGGACATCGAGCGGCGGTTGTTGAAGACAACAAGCGTCTCGTCGGCCAATGGCAGGTGAGACGAACATCGCCGGAGGCACCCACCTATCGCGGCTTATTGGCTGACGGACCGCAGGGTGGTCCGCCCGCCAATTTCGCCACGTGGCTCAGCCGTCCGTGCTGATTTTTCCAAGCACTTCCACTCGCACCACCGCGACGCCCCGCTGGACGAAGCCAAGTCGCTCGGCAGCACCAATGGTGAGGTCGATGATGCGGCCTTTCACATAAGGGCCGCGGTCGGTGATGGTCACCACCTCAGACTTGCCGTTCGCCTCGTTGATCACCCGCACTTGGGTGCCCATCGGCAGGGTTTTGTGGGCGGCGGTGGCGGCTCCGTTCGACAGGCGTTGGCCGCTTGCCGTGCGGGTGCCGGAATTCGTCCCGATCGAATACCACGAGGCTTTACCGTGCTGGACGGATTTCACCGCGAATTGAGGGTCGGTCGGATTGGTTTGATGTTTGGTGTTCGCATTCCCAATTGTCGCGCAACTGGGAATAAGGATGACGCCGGCGATTGCCAGGGCCACGGATTTTAGGTTCCGGGTCATGTTCATCGTGTTAAGTCCCCTTGGGGGCGCACCTCGCTTAAAGTCCTTGAAATGGGGATGCAAGACCAAACTGCCCCGTGCCAAATGGCCAACAATCGTTGTAGTTACGAGGGAATTTAAGGAGTCCTGCGAAAAAATTTAGTAATTTCCTAGCCGATTTGGCAGGCCTTTTTTGTTAAAGACCGTCAAGTGCTTAGACAAAAAATACCGCCGAGTCTCCTCCCCCTACGACTGTTGCAAGGCGACCGTCGGTGGCGGAGTAGCCGTAGGCGGCTTGGTTTTCGACGGTGGTGCCGGACTTGAGCTGGAAGCCGGTGTCGCGATTGAGGAGATCTCGGCTGCGGTCGAGGACGCGGGTGAATTCGTAGCCGGGGGTGGCGTCGAGGTGTATTGGAGGGGAGGGTTTCGGTGTCGGGGGCGAGAGTCGCGAGGTCGTAGGTGAACTCGGACTTGGCGACGGCGGTGGTGATGGACTGCTGGCACCCGAGTTTGTCGAAGAGGATGGTGGCCATTTCAGTATGCTAAATGTTAATCCGAGAGGCCCTATTTACGTACTGCTCAATGTGGCGCGGAGCTCTTCCTCTTCCCTGCCACGAAAGAGCTCCGCCCCGCATCCGGCAAAGCCGGGCCGATGTTAGTCTTCAGCTCCACTCAGACCA
>JAYVEJ010000492.1:0-1515 GCA_043748885.1 Luteolibacter sp.
CTGGCGCTGGCCTGGCTGGTGTGGGCGCCGGATGCTCACTCGTCGCTGGCGTGGTATGTCTTCCATCTTTCTAACATCCACATGGCTTTACTCGATCACTGGCCGGCGGGGACCAATCATTTCTGGTCGCTGGCGATCCAGCAGCAGTTCTATCTGATCTGGCCGTTCCTGATCTGGTTCGTGCCGCGGAAATGGCTGGTGGTGGCGATTCTTGGGTTCGCGACGGTCGGCCCATTGGCGCGGATGTTTCATGACAGCCTGCTGCAGTGGTTCGCCCGCCCGGAATTGTTGACGTGGGCGACCTTCGACTACTTCGGCATCGGCGGATTGTTAGCGCTGGCGGTGCATCGCGGGATGGCGCTGGAAAGTCCGGGGCTGCGGTGGTTGGCGGCGCTCGGGCTGGCGGGCTATCTGGGGATTTTCTGGTCGCACGAATGGGGCTGCCCGAGTTTTGGGCTGCGGGCGTTTCAGCAGACGTTGCTATCAATCGCGCTCTGCGGGTTGATCGCAGCGGGTTCGGTGGGGTTTACGGGAATCCTGAAAAGTCTGCTAGAGCAACCGCTGCTGCAACGGATCGGCCAAGTTTCCTACGGGATTTACCTATTTCACAACGTCGCCCCGCTGGTGGCTGGGAAGCTATTTTGGTTTCTCTGGGACGCCCGGTTCGAGACGACAAGCGGCGCTGTTCTAAAAATCGCCAGCTACGCGGGGGTGACGTGGGGACTCACGCTCGCCTCATGGCGCTGGATCGAGCAACCGCTGCAAGGCGTGCGTGCCAAGCTAGGCCCGCGCTAGGAGCGGGAAAATTTCGGTGGACTCGGCTCCAAGAATGCTCGTGATATGGCCTTTCAGGGTGACAACCGATTTCAAACAGCTCTGGAACTTGGCATGAAATGCGCACTCTCGGCCGCACCGGACTCGACAATACCTCGGTCGATACCCATCTTGCCGGTTCACCTACCATGGCGTAAGAATTTGATCTATTGCAGTCCGGCTCCATCCACCCGATCCGGCAGCTTGATCCAAATCATCAAGCTAGCCCCGACATTTCAAACACGCTAACTCCTCGATCCCACCGACTCATTATGGCTTCTTCTTTTTTACCGAAACCCTTCGCCCACCATTACGAAATCGCTCCCGAATACGCGAAGAGCGCCGCTTATTTTTCCTGCGAGTTCGCCATCGACCAGAGTTTCAAGATCTACTCGGGTGGCCTCGGATTCCTCGCCGGCTCGCACATGCGGGCATCGGCCGACCGCCGCCAGAACCTTTGCGGCATCGGGATTTTATGGACTTACGGCTACTACAACCAAGCCCGCGGCGAGGATCGCGAACTCGCCGTGCAGTTCCGTAAGAAAGAATATGCGTTCCTCCAAGACACCGGCATCCGCTTCACCGTGCCGGTTCACGGCCACCCGGTGTGGGTCAAAGCGATGTTTCTACCCGGCGATATTTTCAACACGGTGCCGATGTTTTTCCTCAGCACCGACGTCGAGGAAAACGACAGCCTTTCCC
>JAYVEJ010000493.1:0-4222 GCA_043748885.1 Luteolibacter sp.
AATCTGTCTCGGGACTTTCTGTCGAGACCGGCGGGAGATTCTAACATTATACATTCAGATTTTCCCGCCGATTCCGACGCAACTTTTCACCGCTTGATCCACCCTGCCTGAGACCGGTTACCGGCTCGGGCTCAATTTGTAAGATAGAATACCACTAAACGCCATGGCTGAACGTCTCTATTTCGGGAAATTCGAAGAAGTCATCGAGCCACCTAACCTCATTGAGGTTCAGAGTCGCTCTTACGATGAATTCCTTCAGAAGGAAGTGCTCCCCAGCGAGCGCGCAGATGCGGGTCTCCAAGCGGTTTTCCGCGAGGTTTTCCCGATCAAAAGTTATGACGAAGCGATCGAACTCGATTTCGTCACCTATGATATTGAGGATCCTAAGATCACCTCACTCGACTCGCTGCGTAACAGCGAAAGCTTCAGCGCGGCACTCTATGTGACGTTTAAGTTGAAGGACGAGACCGGCACCAAGAAAGAGCGGGTTTACATGGGCGAACTGCCGATGATGACTCGCCGCGGAACTTTCATCATCAATGGTGCTGAGCGGGTGATCGTTTCCCAGCTCCATCGTTCGCCAGGTATTTGCTTCGAAACCTCGCAGCATTTAAATGGGAAACTTCTCCATTCCTTCCGCATCATTCCCGATCGCGGCTCGTGGTTAGAGGTGCAGTTCGACACTAACGATCTGCTCTATGTCTATCTCGATCGCCGCCGTCGCCGCCGTAAATTCCTAGCCACTACGTTCCTGCGCGTGCTCGGCTACCCGACGGACCGCGACATCGTCAGCCATTTCTATTCTCCTGAGTCGCTCGCATTGAGTGAAGCAATGGACGAAGGTGAACTCGGCCACAAAGTTCCATTCGAAGACATCCTTGATGGTGAGCTAACAGTCGCAAAAGCATACGAGCCACTCACTATCGGCATCGTCCGTCAGCTGCTCGCACTCGGCCACAAGAGTGTCGAAGTCATCGACGGTCGCGAAGATGAAATCCTGCTCAAGTCGCTTCGCAAAGATCCGGCGAAGGATGAAGAATCCGCGCTGAAAGATATCTACCGGAAACTCCGCCCCGGAGATCCACCGACTGCTGCCAATGCCCGTGCCTTGCTCAAGCGTCTGTTCTTCGATGCGAAGAAGTATGACCTCACCCGCGTCGGTCGTTATAAGATCAATCAGAAGCTCGGCATCCAAGTGGATTCCGATCAACGAATCATGGTTCCCGAGGATTTCCTCGCCGCCGTTCGCTATATCCTGAAGTTGAAAAAAGGCGACGGTGTCATTGACGACATCGACCACCTTGGCTCGCGCCGCGTCCGTGCTGTGGGTGAACTTCTCGCCAACCAATGCCGCGTGGGTCTTGCCCGCACCGAGCGTTTGGTAAAAGAACGGATGACTTTGTTCGATGTAAACATCGAAGGCATGACGCCGCAGAAGTTGATTAACCCGAAGGCGCTCTCCGCCGTGGTGCGTGATTTCTTCGGTCGTTCGCAGCTCTCCCAGTTCATGGACCAAACCAATCCACTCGCTGAGTTGACGCACAAGCGTCGTCTATCAGCGCTTGGACCGGGTGGTCTCAATCGTGACCGTGCTGGCTTCGAAGTCCGCGACGTGCATCCGTCTCACTACGGCCGGATCTGCCCGATCGAAACTCCAGAAGGTCCTAACATTGGTCTCATCAACTCGATGTGTACTTATGCCCGGATCAATGAGTTTGGCTTTATCGAAACTCCTTACCGCCGCGTGGTGAACTCGAAAGTCACCAACGAGATTGAGTATCTAACTGCCGACCAAGAGGAAAATTTCCTCATCGCCCAGGCAAACAACCCGATCGACAAGAAGGGTGTTTTCCAAACAGAACGCATCACTGCCCGTGAAAAAGGTGGCGAGTTCATCGAAGCACTTCCTGCCGATGTGAACTACATGGACGTCTCGCCCAAGCAGCTCGTTTCGGTGGCTGCGGGTCTGATTCCGTTCCTTGAGCACGACGACGCGAACCGCGCGCTGATGGGTTCTAACATGCAACGCCAAGGCGTGCCGCTGCTCGTTTCCGAGTCGCCGCTCGTCGGCACCGGCCTCGAAGGGAAAGCTGCCCGCGATTCCCGCGCGGTGGTGGTCGCCGAAGCGGATGGCATCGTTGCCGCCGCGACTGCGGAAATCATTGTTACCACTTCGGATGGCAAGTTGCCTGTTTCTGAGGAAAAATTCCTCAGCGACGCCGAGTCGGTGAAGTCCAATGTTGCGAAGGGCATTATGGCTTATCCACTGCGGAAGTTCATGCGTTCTAACGCCGGCACCTGCATCAACCAGAAGCCAATCGTCAAGCTGGGTCAAAAAATCAAGAAGGGCCAAGTGCTCGCCGATGGACCTAACACCGAAGACGGTGAACTCGCTATTGGTCGCAATGTCCTCGTCGCGTTCATGCCATGGAATGGCTATAACTTCGAAGATGCTATTGTCATCTCCGAGCGCGTGGTGAAAGACGATGTTTATACATCCATCCACATCTCGGAGTTTGATGTTGCAGCTCGTGACACCAAACTCGGACCAGAGGAAATCACTCGGGATATACCTAACGTCGGCGAAGATGCACTCCGCAATCTCGACCACGACGGCATCATCCGCATCGGTGCGGAAGTGAAACCCGGCGACATCCTCGTCGGCAAAATCACTCCGAAATCCGAAACTGAACTTGCCCCGGAAGAACGTCTGCTCCGTGCCATCTTCGGTGAGAAGGCCGCAGACGTGAAAGACACCTCGCTGCGCGTGCCATCCGGCTGCGTCGGGATTGTTCAAGACGTCCGTGTTTCGCAAAGCGGCTTCGCCAAGAAGCGTGCGGAAAAAGTCGATCCTGTCGAACTCAAGAAGACGCTCAAGAAGATCAACGACGAGCACAAGAAGAAGGCCGACAAACTGACGGATGACCTCACCGAGCGTCTCTCCGACATTCTGCTAGGTGAAAAAATTCCGCTCGATGTGGTCAATGCACAAACCGGTGAAATCATCATCCCGGCCAATCGCAAGATCACCAAGACGCTGCTCCGCAAGCTGGCTTCCGTCCACGATCATATCGAAATTGATCCTTCCCCGATCCGTAACAAGATTTTGGAAATCATCAGTTCGTTCGAAGGTCGCTTCCAAGAACTCGACACCGAGCGCGAACGCAAACTCGACTCACTGGAGTCCGGTGATGAAGTCGATCCCGGCGTCATCAAGGAAGTGAAAGTCTTCATTGCCGCCAAGCGGAAGCTCTCCGTGGGTGATAAAATGGCGGGTCGTCACGGTAACAAGGGCGTCGTCGCCACCATCGTTCCTGAAGAAGATATGCCATATCTCGCAGATGGAACGCCAGTTGATATCTGCCTCAATCCGCTTGGTGTGCCATCGCGGATGAACGTCGGCCAGGTGCTAGAAACTCACCTCGGCGTCGCCGCGAAAGCACTTGGTTTCAAGGTTGCCACCCCGATTTTCGACGGCATCAAAGAAGAAGTTATTTGGGATTTCATGTCCAAGGCCAAGAAGGTCGATGGGGTGAAATTCGTGGGTGACAATGGTGAACTCCGCGCCCGCAAGCCCGGCGAGCCTGAAGGCCGCGGCTATACCTGGATCGGCGATGGTAAGGACGGCACCACCGGTGGTAAATCGACTCTCTATGATGGTCGCACCGGTGAGGCATTCCATAACCCAGTCGTGGTCGGCATGATCTATATCTTAAAGCTCGGTCACTTAGTCGCCGACAAGATCCACGCCCGCGCTGTCGGTCCATATTCGCTCGTCACCCAGCAGCCGCTCGGTGGTAAGGCGCAATACGGTGGCCAGCGTTTCGGAGAAATGGAAGTGTGGGCACTGGAAGCCTATGGTGCTGCTTATACCCTCCAAGAACTTCTAACCGTTAAGTCGGACGATGTCCAAGGCCGCACCCGGATTTATGAGGCAATTGTCAAAGGTGATAATAACCTCGAAGCCGGAACGCCCGAGTCGTTCAACGTTCTCATCAAGGAAATGCAATCCCTCGGACTCGATGTCCGTCCGGGTCGCAAGGGTTCCACCCACGGCTCCGGCATGACCGGTGGCTTGGATGACTACTCCTTGGATGATCTTACCCTGTAATTTGAAACGCGAACCCTAACCTGACCTAAAACGTTACTAACAACATGAGTGTCGATACTAACCTTCGCGAACTATTTGGTGTGGACGAGCGGCCTGAGGCCTTCGATCAAG
>JAYVEJ010000494.1:0-1506 GCA_043748885.1 Luteolibacter sp.
CCGACGTCGAAGCGGAGGTTCTCTGCTCTAACCAAGCCACGACCGTTGCCGACGGAGATCATCGCCGCGCGCGTCCGTTGGCGGAGGTAGTCGTTGAAATCGCAAGCCGCGGGGAGGAGCAGGATGCCATCCGTCGGCAGGGCGCGGGCGAGCATGCCTTTCTCATTGGCGATGGCTTCACGGCTGCCGAGAAACTCGATGTGAGCGGTGCCGATATTCGTGATGATCCCGTATTTCGGGCGGGCAATCTCACACAAGGGAGCGATCTCGCCGGCGTGGTTCATCCCCATTTCCCAGACGGCGGCGGTGTGAGCCGGGGTGGTCGCGAGGACCGTTAGCGGCACGCCGATGTGGTTATTCAGATTTCCCCGAGTCGCAGAGACGCAGTACTTGCGGGCGAGCACGGCGGCGGTGAAATCCTTGGTGCTGGTCTTACCGTTAGAGCCGGTGATGGCCACCACCGGCAGGTCCAGTTGCTTGCGCCACCACAGTGCAAGGCGTTGCAGGGCTAACAGCGTATCCGCCACCACGATGACGGCGGTGCCAGGCGGTGCGTCGCCTTGCCATTGTTGGACGATCGCGACGACGGCACCGGCGGTTAGTGCTTGGCTGGCGAAGGCGTCGCCATTGAAATTTTCCCCGCGCAGCGCGAAGAACGCCGAGCCTAACGGCAGCGTGCGAGTGTCCGTCGAGACGCCGCCAGAGATGATCACATCGCCCCGTCCAGCGGCGATTTGCACGCCGAGGATGTCTGCCAGTTGCTGGGCGGGGAGCGGGTTCATCGCTGGTCGGAAATGTCTTGGGCGCGCTCGCGCAGCGCCTTGCTGGCATGCTTGCGGTCGTCGAAGTCGATGGTGTGATCGGCGAATTGTTGGGTCGTCTCGTGGCCCTTGCCGGCGATGAGAATGATGTCGCCGGAGAGTGCGTTGCGGACCGCGAAGTCGATGGCTTCGGCACGGTCCGGGATGCTGCGGAAGGCTTTACCACGCAGCCCGCCTTCGATTTCGCGGATGATGGTTAGAGGATCTTCCGAGCGCGGATTGTCCGAGGTGACGACGCACGCATCGCTGTGGCGGGCGGCGGCGGCGGCCATCAGCGGGCGCTTGGTTTTATCGCGGTCGCCGCCGCAACCGAAGACGGTGATGAGGCGGCGCGGATCGAGTTCGAGGAGCGCGCGGCAGGCGTTTTCCAAAGCATCCGGGGTGTGCGCGTAGTCGATGAAAACCGTGGCCCCGCCGGCGTTGCCGACGTTTTCCATGCGGCCCGGCACTTGCGGAGCTTCGGCTAGCGCGGCGACTGACTCGCGCGGTTTGATGCCGCACGCACTGGCGGCGGCGATCGCGCCTAGCAGGTTGTAAGCATTGAAACGGCCGATCAACGGCGCGCGCACGAGATAGGTTTTTCCCTTCGCTGTAAGTTCGAAATCCATGCCGCGGGCGGTCTGGCGGAAGTTGTTAGCGCGGAAGTCACTGCGCACCCCGAAGCCGAAACGGGTGACGGCCATTT
>JAYVEJ010000495.1:0-1506 GCA_043748885.1 Luteolibacter sp.
AGCCCACGCCGAAGTCGCCGCCCTCGCCAAAGGCAAGCGCGTCCTCGACTGCTTCACCAACCAAGGCGGCTTCGCCCTCGCCTGCGCCAAAGCCGGTGCCGCGAAAGTCACCGCCGTCGATGTCTCCGCCAGCGCCTGCGCCGCTGCTCGAAGAAACGCCACCCTCAACCACCTCGAAATCGAAGTCCTCGAGCACAACGTCTTCGATTTCCTCAAGCACGCGAAGCCGGACTACGACATGATCATCCTCGATCCTCCCAGCTTCACCCGCAACAAGGCCACCCTCATGGACGCCATGCGCGGCTACAAAGAGATCCACCTGCGCTCTCTCAAGCTGCTCGACAAAGGTGGCCTGCTCTCCACTTTCTGCTGCTCCTACCACGCCTCCCGCGAGCTGTTCATGGACAACCTGATAGACGCCTCGGTGGATGCCAAGAAGTCAGCTAGATTGGTGATGAACCACGCCCAACGCGCGGATCATCCTATATTGATTTCAATTCCGGAAACGGGCTATCTAAAGGGTTTCACCGTCGAGGTGATCGCCAGTCGTTAGTCATTGCTGCCGCGTTCGGCCCGGCGAAATTGCTCCATTTCGAGCTTGAGCGGCTCCCATTAGAGTCGGTCTTTGTCTTGTTCCGCACGAACCTCGGCATCGAGCGCGGCACGCAACTCCGGCAGATTTCCAGCCCTCGCCAGTCCTAGCAGCGGGCGCTTGGGTTCGAGGTCGGCACACTCGGTCGGAAAGCGGGTGGCGAGTTGGGCGAGACGCTCGGGTGAGCGAGATTCCGCCAACCAGAACAGGATTGGCTCCTTGGTCGGCGCAAGGCCAAATGCCTGATAATGTCCCTCCACAAGCGCGCCGATCATCGGCCAATCCTTATCCCGCTGAGTTTTCTTGGCATTCACAAGATCCGGGACGGCTAGCAAATGAACATCACCACCGTCTTCATCGGTGGAGATGGTCGTTCTCCTGTTCCAAAGCACCTCGAAGGGTGGGAGGTCTCTCAAACGGCTCATCATATCGATTCTCAAGCCCTCGACCCCGAGTGCCTGGCACCGGAAATGCACAGCATGGCCCCGCTCTAATACTTCCGGGCTGAACCGCGGGACAGCTATCCTCACCGCCTCCAGTTCATCCAACGCCGCCTGAAGTCCCATGAAATTCGCCTCTTCCGCTAGGATCAGGAAATCAACGTCCTTGCTAAACTGGGCCGCGCCGTAAAACACGCAAGCCTGGCCACCCATAAGCAACGCCTGAACCTGATGTTTCTGGATCGTAAAAAGGACTTGTCGGATCGGGTTCGGGATCAAGGGTTCCCCCTAGGGCTAAGTATTGTGCGAATATCATTTCACTTTCCCGGAATCGCTCGATGGGAGTGAGAGCTACCCACTCCTTCCATTCGTCCGGCCAATCTTCGAATTTCACGGGCCAAAAATAGATTTTATCGTTTCGATGTCCACAACAACTCCGCAACGCGCGCCCCCCCGCGAATTCAGGATCTTTCA
>JAYVEJ010000496.1:0-4197 GCA_043748885.1 Luteolibacter sp.
CGAAGAGCTCCGCCCCGCATCCGGCAGAGCCGGATCTGCCGCGGGCGCGAGCAAAGCTTCGCGCACTCCGGCCTATTTAAGCCCGTGCTCGGCCTTAAAAGCCGCCGCTGCTTCTGGATCATTCTGCAACTTACTCACGAGGATGAATTGAAGGGTTTTCTCGCGCCTTTCATCGGGTGGCAGGGTCATGATCCATTGCATGGCGGTTTCACGATCCTGCGGGAAAATCGTCAGCGCGTAGCCACGGATTGCGGCGTTTTTGGCTGGCCCTTCGGGAGTGGAAGCCAGCCATTTTCCTGCGGCTTCGTAGTCCTGCTCGGTCCACCCGCCGATCAAATTAATGATCTGCTGGTCGCCCTTGCCTGGAGGAGCATGTCCACCGATCCACTCGATCCATTGGGCGTGTTCGTTGCCGTTGTAGTTCAAGGTCAGTTCGCCACAGAAACGATCAAATTCGTTCGGAGTCAGATTGGCGCTGGCGAGCCACTTGCTGCCAGCATCGAAGCCATCCTTCTTAAATCCCCATGCAAAATAGCCGACCATCTGATCCGCCGCCTGTCTTGTGGTTTTGTCACCTTGATTGGCCTCCCGATATTCGCGGAGTGCGGCGAGGGTGGCGTTTCTTTCCTCATCGGTCGTTGCCGCAGTCACGATGGTATGCATCGCGCTGTGAGAATCCGATTCGTTCAACCCCAGTTTAACGATCAGCATGAAAGCCAATCGCGGATCTTTCTCGGCGGCCGAGTGAAAAACGTTGTTCTGGGATTGTGCTTTCATGGCGGCCGAAAATTCTGCGGCGTTTTTCTTCATCCACTCCACTGTGGCAAGGGGATCGTCCTTCGCCCAATTCCCCAATGAATCTGAAATGACATACTCAATGCCCGCGTCTTTGAGCGCGGCGGAATACTCCATCACAAACTCAAGAGCGCCGCGTGGATCCTTACGTGCGAGAGTCACTCTGAGCAGGTGAACCACTTGCTCCGTCCACTTTTTCTCGTCGAGTTCCCAGCTGGAGAGCAGGGCGGCGATTAGAATCTTCAAATTGGACGCATCCAAAGCCGAAATGCGTGCATAGCAATCTCGATAGCGCGCTTGCGAAGCATCGTCACGCTTGCCGCCATTTTCGGATTCTTTGGTCAGTTGAATGTATTCGATTGCAAGTCGCCTCGCCTCCGTTTCGCGATCGATCCGGGATCTTTTGGCAAGTCGGGTCGAATGAGTATCACCCACGGAAATACCCAGCCGGTTGGCCTCGGTGGCGAGCTGCTTCTGGTCTGCACGAGCTGCTGCAAGCCGACCGTCGATCTGCCAAGCGAGTCCTGCGGCGGCGGCGAGGATGAGCACCGAAATGGCGATGATGATTTTCATAAGTCGGCGTGGAGGATCAGTTGAAACGCTTGAGGATTTCCGCGCGGCGGGTCTCATCGGAGACCTTGCCGGCAAGTTTCCGGCCCAATTCTTTGTCCCAATCGGAAATGTCCACGATTTCCAAAAAGGTGGCCAGCACGGCATCGCTGCCGGATTTCTCCTGCAATCCCACCGCGAGGCCCGAAACCCTAGAGAACGCGGTGGTCCCTTTCACCGCCGCTGCAAGCGATCTTGCGGTCATCGCGTCTACGGTTTGGGGGGAGATTTTTGACAATTCTCCCCGCAGGGCTTCAAGATCGTCCAAGTTCACTTCCCGCCTCCCGCCTTGGATGCCGATGTAGTTTCCCGATAAATCTTCCGCACAGGACATCCTCTCTGCAGGCGTTGCCTCAATGATATCCATGTAGGCATTGAATCTCGGGAATTCCTCGGTGCCCCAGGTGTAGGGAACGCAATCGGCGAGCATCGGAACTTGGAGATTCGCGGGTAACTGGCTGCGGACGAGATTGGCGAATGCCAGGTGATTTCCCTCTGTCAGAGGTTCATTGCGCACTCGGTTCGTCATCTTGTTACACATCCGGGACAGCACCGACTTTCGTTGGTTTTCGGGAAAAGCTTCGAGGCGGCGGGCTGCGGCGGCGGGATCGGACGCCAACAGGACATCAATCAATTCAGCTTCAAACAAATGTCGGGGTTGCCAATCACTGTCTTGGTCGAGCTGCTTGGTGTTTAAATTTCCAGCGGCGATCTGCGCGTCGAACCATGCGGTCGCTTGTGCTAAATGGCGCGTTGCCCAAAGTGCGAACGCTTGGGTAAGTGGCAACGTTTGTTGATTGCGATCCTCCCGCAGCCGATCCGCGAAGTGGTGCAGCACCCACTCGGGATCGATCTTCATCAATGGATCAGCGACCGTGGATTCCAGGTGGCTTCGGCGCTTCTTTGAAATTTCAAGGGCGGCGATCTGATCAAGGGCGGCGATCATTTCCTCGCGGGTCATGGATTCCAGCCGCTTTTGGAAACGCTGCATCTCCGGGCCGTTCTCACCCTCGGTGGCGAGTTTCTGCCAGTTGATTGGGCCGTCATCTTTGGTGAGTTTGACCGGTGCTGGAGTTTTGAATGTCCGGGCATCGGCGATTTCGTCACGCAGGATTCCGTTCCTCGCTTCCGTGGCGGTTAGGGATTGATATTTCGTGCCAGTCCACACCCCGGCCACGACTAGGGCAACGAACGGCGGGATCAATGAGGTCGATTTCATAAGTGCTGCAAGCGAGGCGATGGTGGCGGATAGACTGAAGGAACTAACAGCCCCAGCCGCGATGGCCTTGGAGGCGAGGATGGAAACCGGGAGGGTCGCGGCCTGCGCATCCGCCGCGAAGCCGGCCAGCATGGCGGCGGAAAGCGAACCACCGGCTTGGCAACCCCGGCGGGCGAGTTTCCCCCGCAGCCGCTCGGTGGCGCGGTCGATGCGTTTTTGCGCGGCGTCGGTGGCGATGCCGAGGGTGGCGGCGATTTCCCGGATCGTAAGGGAACGGTAGAAACGCAGCAGCAGCGCCTCGCGATCCTTGGCGGATAGAGCGGCGAGCGCGGCGTCGAGAACTGGCTGGATTTCCTGCCATGAGTCGCTGGAATGGCTTTGGGAGTGGGTTTCCATGGCGGCGAGGAGGCGTTGGCGTTTGGCGTTTTCACGGCGGTTCTGGCGGATGAGGTTTTTCGCCTGCATCACGGCGGTGAGGTGCAGCCAACCGGCCAGCGAGCTGCGGGAGGCCAGCGATTTCGCCTTGCGGGCGAGCAAGATGAACACAAGCTGCGAGACCTCGGTCGCCAGAGTCTCATCGCCGGAAGTCCGCTTGGCTGCCATGTGAACCAGCCCGGCGTAACGGGCGACGAGCGCGTGAAAGGCCGGCTCGCGCTGGTGGCCTAACCATTCGGCAAGCAGTTCAGCATCGGATGGCGCGGCTTTTTCCATGGTCTGAAAGTAGTCTGTCCGCCCGGCGGGGAAACCGGACAAAAATCTTTGGGATTTCAGGAAATCCTCTGGCTGGCCTACTTGGCGGGGCGGTTGTCCTGGATGTGTTTGAGCGTCTCGTCGCGGTCTTCGCCGGGTGGCAGAGTCATCGCCCATTGCGTGGCGGTGTCGGGATCGTAACTGGAAACGGTCTCGGCGTAGCTGCGGATGGCGGCGTTTTTGGTGGAGCCGGCGGCGGCGGTGCTCAGCCATTTGCCAGCGGCTTGGTAGTCGTTTGTGGTCCAGTTGCGGACGATGTTGCGGATGTTGGTTTCGGACGTTTTCGGGGGAAGCTTGTCGCCGATCCATTCAATCCATTGGCCGGCTTCGTCGCTCTTGATGGAGTGACTTAAGCCGCCGGTGATGCTTTCGAGTTCAGTCGGACTGAAGTTCGCACCCGCGATCCACTGGGTGGCGGAGACGAATCCTTCCCGCGCGAGTCCGCGGGTGAGGCCGCCCATCGAACTCGCAGTTGCCTCGTTGCGCGCCTTCTCGTCCGGCAAGGTGGCGAGGTAATCGCGAAGTGCGACGAGGGTGGCGGTCCGTTCATCGGGCGTTTTCGCCGTGGAGGTGATCGCGGAAATCGCCTGCGAGGTGTCCTTGATGCCCAACTCGCCGATGAGCTTGAAGGCGAGCTTTGGGTCATTGGCGGCGGTGCCGGAAATCATTCCGCGCTTGGCATCATCCGTGACGAGATCCGGGAATTTTTCGCCGTTTTTACGGACCCATTCGAGCGCGGCCATGGGATCATCCTGGGCCCATTTGGCGAGTGAAGACGAGACCAAGTGCTCGCTCATCATGCCGCTGTCCTTGAGGTGATCCGA
>JAYVEJ010000497.1:0-4179 GCA_043748885.1 Luteolibacter sp.
GCAGATCCGGGCAATCCCGAGGCCATCAAGCACCTCGGAATCATTCGGGCCCTGCAAGGGTCAAGTTACGAAGCAGCAGGAATTCTAACTCAAGCCAGGACCATGCTGCCGAAGGACAATGAGGTGGCCATTAACTTGGCGAAATCCCTGCTCACCTTGGGCTTCCTGCCCGACAGCCGCAAGGAACTATTCGAGGTCTTGGACCGCTCCCCCGACAACGGCGAGGCGTTGCTTTTCCTCGCGGAGAGTTCGATCCGGCCGGAGTGGATGGAGGAATGTGATCAGCGCATCAAAGCCGCTGGCAAGAAATCGGCGGCGTCCAAACTGGCTTCTGCCTTGCTGCTGCTCCGTCGTGGCTCGATCGACGAGGGAACTGCGATGGTGGAGGACGTTCTCAAATCCACCCCGACTTCGGCACGGGCCCACGCGCTCAAGGCCTCGATCCTGACGTCGAAGAAAATGCCTGCCGAGGCTCTCGCTGAAATGAAAATCGCCGCCGACTCGGGCGGACTCCGCTCCAATGAATCGATCGCTTATGCCCGCGCACTGATGGCAGCGAAGCGCCGCGATGATGCAGTCGCCTACTTGGATAAACTCACCGCCGCCACCCCAGATTTCTTGCCCGCCTGGGCCATGCTCGGCCAAATCGCCTACACGGAAAAGAAGGACGAAACGGCGAAGACCTACTTTTCCAAGGTGCTCGCGAAGAACCCGATCGACGTGACCACCGCCATGATGCAGGCCGAGATGCTGATCCGGGCCAAGGAGCCTGATAAAGCCGTAGCGCTGCTTGAAAAAATTACCAACACCCTGCCGGGTCGCCCTCAAATCGACTTGGCGTTGGCCAAGTGTCTGATCGCCGCAGAAAAGCTGCCCAAGGCGGCCGCCGCCCTGGACCGGGTTCTCGCCGTTTCCCCGGATCTCACCGAAGCAGGCAGAATGCGGGCGATGATCCAGATGCACGATGGCAAAATCGCCGACGCCGTCACCGCCCTTGAGGCAATCCGCCGCAAAGATCCCAATGACGCGGGGACGCGCGATCTCCTCATCCGCGCCTACCGCTCCACGGATCGCAATGATGACGCCATCGCCCTTCTCCGTGAAAAATCCGATGCCGATAAAGACGATTCCCAAAGCCGCATCGAACTCGGCCAACTCTTGAGTTCCCAAGGGAAACTCGACGAAGCGCGCTCCATTTTCGAAAATTCCGTGGAAACTTTTTCCGGCAGCTTAGAGGCGGTCTCCAATCTCGCGGACATCGACCTCAAGGCCGGCAGAGCCGATGCCGCTCTCAAGCGCCTGGAGGAATACATCACTGCCCATCCAGATTCGTCGGACGCTTATCTCTTCAAGGCAGGCACCGAGTTGAATCTCAAGAAGCCCGAACTCGCGGAGCAATCGCTCATGAAGGCCATTGCACTGAAGTCAGACAACGCCCGCGCCTATGCGCTGCTGCTTCAGTTGAAAGAGAATCCTGGTCAGGAAAAGGAAGCTTTGGCTGTCTTAGATCGCTATTTGAAAGTTTTCCCCAAGGACTTGGAAGCCCGCCTTCAAAAGGGTTACTTGCTGCAGCTGTTGGGACAAATAGAGGAAGCCCGCACGGCGTTTTTGGAACTCACCGTGGAAGCTCCAGAGTTCGCCTCCGCCTATAACAATCTTGCGTCCCTCGAAGCCGAGGCTTTTCACAATCTCGAAAGCGCCGCCACGCACGCCCGCAAGGCTCGTTCGATCGACTCGGCACATCCTGCGATCGCCGACACCCTCGGCTGGATCGAGTGGCAACTGGGAAATTATCCCGCAGCCTTGGTCTTACTAACGGAAGCCGCGGGGAAAATGGCAAGCAGTCCGGGAGTTCTCTACCATCTCGGGATGGCCCACTACTCCATGGGCCAAGCCGAGGAAGCCACCGCCGCATTCACCAAGGCGCTCGAACCCGCCACCGATTTCCCGGAAAAAGCGGATACCCAGAAGCACCTTTCGCTCCTCCGTGATGCCGGAAAGGCGACGCCTGCGGACTTGGAAAACTTGCAAAAGCGCGTCGCCGATAACCCGAAGGACGTCATATCGGGGTTGCAACTCGCGGATCTCCACGCCCGCAGTGACCGGCCTCAGGAAGCTCTCGATACCTATCAAAAAGCTCTCGCCGTGAACCCGGCAATTCCCTCCGCCCTCGTCGGCCAAGCCCGCCTCTACGGAGGTCCGCTAAAATCCCCCGAAAAAGCACTCGCGGCCGCCACCAAAGCCCGCGAACTCGCACCCCGCGATCCTTCCGTGCTTGCCGCCCTCGGCTTTGCGAAGCTGCTAACGGGTGCCCACGAGGAAGCCTACGGTTTACTCAAGGACGCCTCCGTCAGCCTTGAAAACAATTTCGCAGTGGTTTCCGACTACGCTCGTGCCGCCTACAGTCTCGGTCGGATCGCGGAAGCCCGCACCGCGATGACCCGCGTCGCCGCTGCTGACACGTCCATTTCTAACGACGCCAAACAATTCCTAGCCCTCACCGATGCCGATGCTGCCAAGAAGCCTGGAATCGCGGTCGAAGTGGAGAAATCGCTGACTCGTGATCCCGAATACGTCCCCGCCCTCATGCTTAGCGGCTCGCTTGAAGCCGCCGCCGGAAAGAACCCAGAGGCTATTTATCAAAAAGTCCTCACGCTCTCGCCGCGCTTCGATCCCGCGCGCGTCCGTCTCGCCGCCCTCTACATGGAGGATCCGGCTAAACTGGACCAAGCCCTAGCACTTGCTCGCGAAGCCCGGACCAACATGACCGAGGATCAGGAACTCACCCGGATGGTCGCAGTCATCAACTACCGCAAAGGCGATTTCAAATATGCCGCCCAGCTTTTTGCCGAGCTTGCGACCCAACGACCGCTCGTTGCCGACGAACTGCTGGCACTGGGTTTGTCGCTCGCAAATTCCAATCAACCCGAGAAAGCCCGTCAAACTTTGGACGAAGCACTCAAATCAGGTTTGTCGGAAAAGGATGTGGCCCAAGCCAAGGCCGCACTCTCAAAGCTCGATAATCCCGAAGAGCGCAAGTGATCGCCAACATTTCCCACTCGATCCATTCGTTATTTAGCTAAATAACTCATAGCTGACACCGCAGCTCCGGGTGACGGTTTTCAAAGTCCTGAGCCCATGGGGCGCGGCTTGCGATGAGGACCGTCCTTCGGCGCACCCAACTTCAATCTCGGAGTTTTTGTATTTTCCTCAGATTAAAGATCCCGCAAGCCTATTTTTAAAAATTCGATTGATTATTAGCCTTTCTAAAATCAGGGTGCCGCGCGAAATGAAATCCCCCCAACGCTACCTCACCCTCGCATCCATCGTGCTCATTGGTTCCGTCCAGAGTCTTTTCGGGTCCACCGTCACCAATACCAGCGATTCAGGTGCCGGCTCACTGCGCGACGCGATCGCCAATGCCGTCAACGGCGAAACGATCAATTTCAATCCAGCCCTCAACGGAGCCACCATCACGCTGACCAGCGGCCATCTTCTGATCGACAACCTCGCAGTGACAGTCGATGCGACTTCACTTCCGGCCGGTGTAACCTTGAGCGGTAACAGCCTTCAGCGGATCTTTGCCGTCGGCGGCAGTTCCGACGTCTCTCTGCGAAATCTCAAGGTTCGCAATGGCAAAGCCGTGGCTGAGAATGGAGGCGGGATTTTCATGGCGGGCGGTAATCTCAACCTGACGGACTGCACGGTTAGCGATTGTTCCGCGACTTACAACGGCGGCGCTATCTATCTATCTGTGGGTGTCACCTCCACCATTGAGCGCTGTTCGATTACTGGAAATTCCACCGACAGTCTGGGCTTCGGTGGCGGGGTTTTCATCGGGGGAGCATTGACCACGGTTTTCCGAAGCTGCGTGATTTCCGGGAACTCCAGCCTTTTTGGCGGCGGGTTCTCCATTATCAATGCCTCTCCCACTCTAACCAACTGCACGGTGCAGGGAAATTCTGGAGGAGGACTCCGCAATGACTCCAACTCGGATCCCGTGATCCAAAACAGCATCGTCTGGGGAAACACCAGCTCCGGGACCACCGCCGCTCAACAGCTCGCAAACTCAGACGGCTCTAACCCGGCTGTCTCATACTCGCTGATCCAAGGAGCTGCGGACAGCACGAGCTTCGGCGACAGCAATGCCGTCAGTTGGGGCACAGGAAATTTGAACGG
>JAYVEJ010000498.1:0-4175 GCA_043748885.1 Luteolibacter sp.
GGAAATACCTTGGTAAACTCAGTGGTCACGCCCGGCGACTCTTCATCGCTTCCGTGATTCAATCCATCGGCAGAGGCGGTGCCGCTTGGGCCAAGCGCGAACTCGGGCGGGACCGCACCACCATCGCCAAAGGGATGAAGGAGTTGGATGGTGCCGAGGTGGCTATCGGCCATTTCCATCTCCGGGAACGCAAGGGATTTTCCGCGAAACTTCCCCAACTCAAAGATGATTTGCGGGCGATCGGCGAGGCATCCAACCAGACGGATCCCACCTTCTACACGATCCAACTTTACCGCCGTCTCACGGCCTCGGAAGCCCGCCGGCAACTCCTCGAAAAAGGCTACCCGGAACAAAAAATCCCCTCCGAAAGGAGCCTCAGCCGCATGCCCAATCCGCTCGGCTTCAAACCCCGTCGTGTCGCCAAAAGCAAGCCGCTACGCAAACGGCCTCAGACCGATGCTATTTTTGATAAAGTCCACGAAATCAACAAACAAGCGGACGTCGACTCCGGCACCATTCGCCTTTCCATCGACACCAAAACCCCCGTTCCCATCGGCGACTTCAGCCGCGGTGGTAAGAGTCGCAATGGGCACAAAGCCCTCGACCACGACTTCCAGTCCGAGGCCAAATTCACCCCATTTGGCACTCACCGGCCAGACACGGCGGGCAAGCAGGTTGAGGGTATCAAGCTGCTTGACGAACGCGAGATCGGTGACGGACACGGTGGATGGGTTGTTGGTGAAGAAAGGCTCCTGGCAGGATGCCCGGGCCACTGTGGCGCGGGCATTCTGCCTGCAGCCTCTAACGTTTGGCGGCGGCAATCGCATCCTTGACCAACGAGTCCGACTTGTAGGCGACCTGGTTCTTGGTGACCAAGCGGAGAATGTCGCGGACTCCCTTGGAAAATTGTTCGTAGTAATTGTGATAACCCGTCAGTGCGGCAGCGGCACTCTCCGCCGAGCGCGGATCGAAGCCGGTCGTCCCGGCTAACAACCGCAACTCGCGCATCCCCTTCACCGCTTGTCCCTCGCGCAAATACGCTTGTGCCAGCGCACTGCGGATGCGGCCATTCGCATCGTAGGGGAGTGCTTCTTCTAGCAGCGCGACCACCCGCTCCGGGTTGCCCGACTGGTCTTCGAGGCTGGCGATTTGCAAGCGCAGATCGCGATTCTTCGGTTGTAGCCGCACGGCTTCTAGCAGTAAATCGCGGCGCTTGTGCTCGTCGTGAGTGACGCGGGCCAGCTCGGCCGTGGCAAGGATCGGGGCGATCGACTTGCGGTTGCCGCGTGCGCGTTCGCGAAATTTTTCCTCCAGCTCCCCGGCCTTGGCCGTCCGCTGGGCGAGTTGCGCAAGCCGCGAGCACCAGCTCCAGCTTGCCCTGGCGGAACCGCAACGCCGCCGTTTCTAACAATCTTCCAGCAAATCCTCGCCGCCCGGATGCGCTGCTAGAACGGCGTCCCAGGCCTTGATCGCCTGCTCGGTCTTGCCCCCGCGCAACCACGACTTGCCCGTGAGTTTCGCCACCTCCAATGCCAGCACCTCGTCCTTGCCAGCCGTTAGAAAGTGCCCGCGCTTTGAGAAATGCCTCCAGCTTCTCCACCGACTGCTCGGCGATCCACGCGCCGAAAAACCGATCGAACAACGCCGCATTGTGAGGTCACTTGAGCAGTGCCTCGTGGTATTTCAACGCCTTCTCCGGTGCCTCCTGCGCCACCGCAGCAGTCGCCACCAAGCATGAAATAGGAATCAGGAAAACAGGCAATCTGCGAGGATAGGTCATGGTCGATTCAGATTGGTGGAGTCCTCACAGATTGGCGGCTGGCTGTCGCCAAAAAGATAGGATTCATGAGTGGAACCCCAAGGAGCGGAGGACTCCGATCCGCCGAGCCAATAATAAGTCGATAAGGCGCGCGAAAGCTCTTTTCCATCGGCCACTCATTGGCTTGGCGATTCGGAGATCGCCACTCCTTGGTCATCATGAGGCCGAGATCACCGTTTCGACCTGCCTAGGTCCGTTGAGCGGGTGGCGGCAAAGCGTGCCCACTGGCTGCCGTCGCCGAGAGTGACGGTGATGGCTTCCGTCGTTTCAAATCCAGCCGCCCGGATGCCACCGGCAACCCTGCGGGAAACGCAAGCTGCGCCCGGCTTGGAAGGGCGAACCACAACGGCACCAGCACGATCGCAAAACTCGCCAACCCGATCCCGCCATGCCCGAGCATTCTGACGCCGCCATTCCCACCGGTTTCACTTTTCATCGTGCCTTGCACAGTCGGTGGGTTTCAGGCAAAACCCGGCCATGAATCGTGAGGATCTGCCGCTGGACCGGCAATTGCGCCAGGAAATCTTGTTTGCCCGCGAGCGGGTCTATCGCTTCGGCCAGGCGACGCCGTTAGAGCTCCTGAATTTACCCGGACCGGGGCCGGAGATCTGGGTAAAACGCGAGGATCTATCCGCCGTGAAATCCTACAAATGGCGCGGTGCTTGCAACCGGATGGCAGTCCTAACACCCGCCGAGGCGGGGCGCGGAGTGGTCACCGCCTCTGCTGGAAACCACGCGCAGGGCGTCGCGCTGGCGGCCGGCACGCTGGGCATCCGGGCGCGGATTTACATGCCGCGCTCGACGCCCAAGGTGAAGCAAGCGGCGGTGCGGCACCATGGCGGCGAGTTCGTGGAAATCCACCTAACGGGTGATAGTTATGACGAGGCCGTGGCCGCCGCGCGGGCGGATGAAGCAGCCAGCGGCGCGGTGTATGTCCACGCCTACGACGACCTGAAAGTGATGGCCGGCCAAGGCACGCTGGCGGATGAAGTTGTGCTATCAGGCCATGGTCCGTTCGATGCGGCCTACCTCCAGATCGGCGGCGGCGGGCTGGCGGCGGGCGTTTCCACTTGGTTGAAAACTTACTGGCCTCACATCGAAGTCGTCGGCGTGGAGGGCGTGGGCCAAGCGTCGATGAAAGCCGCGCTCGCGGCAGGCACACCGGTGGCGTTGGAGAACGTGGATTTGTTTTGCGACGGCACTGCGGTTAGAAAAGCCGGCACCCTGCCATTTGAGATTTGCAAGGACACGCTCGACCGGGTCGAAACGGTGACCAACGCGGAAGTGAGCCATGCGATCCGGGTGTTGTGGGAAGGGCTGCGCGGCATCTCGGAGCCATCCGGCGCGATGGGCCTCGCCGCCGTTTTAAAAAACCGTGAAGCACTCACCGGCAAGCGAATTCTGGTGGTGCTGTGCGGGGCTAACATCGACTTCCTCCAGCTCGGTCTCATTGCCCAATCGGTGGGCGCGGGCATCAAAACCAGCCGCACCTTGCGAGTCCGCATCCCGGAGCGCGCGGGAACGATGCTGGAACTATTAGATACCTGCTTCGAAGGTCTCGACATCGCGGATTTCCAATATGGAAAAACCGACGCGCAAGATGCTTGGCCGGCGTTCACGATTCATGCGGACGACCCCGCAGCACTGGACGCGCTGCCGGAGAAACTCGATGCACATGGGTTCGCCTGGGAAGATCTAACCGGCGCGGTGGACATCGCGTTCCGGGCGATTCCGCTGCGCGGCGATCTGTTGGATAACGCGGCGTTCCTGCGGCTGGATTTCTACGAGCGCCCGGGTGCGCTGCATGATTTCCTGCACCAACGGATCCGGGGAAATGCGAGCCTCTGTTATTTCAACTACCGCCAATCCGGCGAGCGGATCGGGCGGGCGTTGATCGGGCTAGATTTCCCGTCGCCTTACGAACGGGACGCGCTCTTGATGACGATCCCGAGCCAGGGTGAAGGCTACCGGCTGTGTGAGGCGGTGGATGAAGCGACCCGGATGAGGTTGGTGGGCTTATTACCCTAAAGAGGAAAATGGATAGATCGCCAGATCGCTGTAAATGATGTAACTGCAACGTCATGGATGCGCCAACGACGTGGATTTCCCCTAACTCTGAAGGTGAGCCGGAAAACATTTCTGGAACCTGGCCGCCGGACACTCCCGGCGGACGCTTTCACGCCGAGTGGAATGAACAAGCACCCGTCACCCGCGAGAGCCAGCTGATCTTCTTTTTCCAGTTCCTCCAAGTGGGTGGACGATGGGAGGAATTCCTGCGCAAATGCCGGCTTCACGACACCGGCAACCGTGGCAGCGGCGTGGATCACAATCATGGGCACCGTCCTTCTCCGTGTCC
>JAYVEJ010000499.1:0-4172 GCA_043748885.1 Luteolibacter sp.
CATCACCAAAGGACCATCACCAAAGGACCGTCCCTCTGTTATGGTCCCTCTGTTATGGCGGAGATCCAGCCGCTGGCACCACCCCTGCCATTTGATCCCCATCGACGATTCCGTCAAAAAACTGGCCAAACCATCCACTGGATGCCAATTTGTTCCCATGAAATTTGGCATCACACTGGACCGCGATGAGGACGGAGTTTGGATCGCCGAGTGCCCGTCCATTCCCGGTTGCATCAGCCAGGGCGAAACTAAGGACGAGGCGACGGCAAACATCCACGAGGCCATTCTCGGCTGTCTGGAAGTTCGCGCCGAGCAGGGGATGCCGCTCACCGTGGAAACCCGCCTCGTGGAGGTCGCCGTCGCCTGATCCTCCATGGCCAGCCTTCCCACCGCTTGGATAAACCTCATTTTTCGATCTCCGAAAGTCCGATCCTCTAACCAAGCTTTTCCCAGCCCGATCCCGACATGCTCCACGAACGGCAACCCACGTTGCGGGTTTGTCTGCGAACTCAAGATCCTCCGAATGCTTGGTCGCCAAGAAAGTGACAATGCGCTTCGGAAACACGCTCGCCACCATCCGCTGCGGAATCATCATGATGGCGCTGCTCGACGTTCTTGTCGGTATTATTGGCCTCGTTGCCAGCATCAAATATCACACCGTTGATCGGACGTGGCCCGCAGGGGCCGTTTCAAGTCGGGCGCTGGAAGAGAATCTGTGAGTTGAATTCGTTCAAGCGGTGGGGTTTGTGTTGGAACCATGGCAGGATTTGGACGAAGCGATGGGCTCCGCAGCCCGGGACCCGGCACTCGATCTTGTGCTTGGGGCATTGGTTGAAATGACAGACCATGCCGAGTTCTGCGAACCCGATTTCTCCGAGCTTGGGTTCAGAAGTAATTGTCGGGGCCGACCCACCCAGTGACATGGCCGTCTTTGGAAAGGTGGCTTACGACGGGACAGGCAAATTGTGCCAAACCTTTTTCCGGCCCGACTGCGCAAAACGAAGGATTTGCGCTGCCTGGATCAGGACCTCTAAAATTGCCAATGCTTGGTAAGGCGGCACTCCCAAGTGGTGTCGAAGTCCGAGTGCATCAGAAAAAAACTGTAATCTTCGTCATTGTGATTGAAGCCGCAGATACCGGCTAACAGCCCAATATCAAAACCGCAACCTGCCTCATAGCGCACCAGGGATTCTTGAGCGGTCCAGTTGACGACGCTGATCTTGTGGTCATAGATGGTGACTCCAAGGGTGAAGTTGTGGCGATGTTACCCGATGCGTTGGGCGATCTCCTCCGGGGTGGGGAGGTGCGGCTCGATGTAGAGAGGCGCAGGGTGGTGATGGTGGCAGGGTGGAAAACTCGATAAAGGGACGGGCGCATAAACGCCTCTCGCAACATCGTCGGCCCGCAGGTGAGGCAGCTTCGTAACGTGCGCGGCTGGTCGCAGCAGAAATTCGCTTCGGTTTGCCAGCTCAGAGGATGGGATGCGTCGCGCGGCGTAGTCGCCCGCATTGAGGGCGGCGTTCGCTGGCTGGCTGATTTTGAACTTCTCGAACTTGGAGGCGCTCTGAAAGTTCCTATTTCCGATCTCTACCCAAAAAAGAACCGAGTCGCATTTCGACCGAAGCGGTGAACGTCTGGCAGTCATTTGAAAAGGTGGAATCAGCGGCTTGTTTGCATCGGTGGGGTTCTAGCGTCGGAGCCAGCTCAAAAGGGAGGCGTGGAGACGGGCAAGCTATTTCCTGATACCATGGTGCGAAGAAGTCCGAAACAGTTGTCGATAGGCTTCGCCACTTGCAGCCATAGGATGACCTAGATTTGAAACAACTTGTGGCACGAGTGATCGCCCGTCGCCGGGCGATTGGGGAAGTTACGCAAGAAAAGTTAGCCGAAATCGCAGGTCTTGAACGGGGGCGATATTTCGCTGATTGAGCGCGGGCTGCGGATGCCGACTGTGGACCCTATTTTTAGACTTTGCAGGGGCTTGAATGTTTCACCCTCTGAGGTGATCCGTGACATGGAAAAGCAGGTAGAACTTGAGTGGAAGGCGTTGAAGCATGTGTGATTTTTAAAGGGGGAAAAGACTAACCTCTTTCTCAAAAGATCCAGAATGGGACGGCGATTTCTCTGGAGCTGCGCTCGCTCGGGAAATCACCTCCGCCACCCTCCTCGCCGACCGCGCGGAGTTTCTGGAGCTGATAGGAAGCTCGCTCCATTTGCCGCGCCAATAGGGGGCGGGGATGTTTCGTTCCCGCGCATGGACGAGACGTCCATACGCCTTATTGCCCGCTAGCGGATTTGCGTTTGCATCGCTTGCTGGCCCCATCCAAACTGTCGCCCGATGGAAAAACGCTTGCCCAGAATCGTGCGCTTCGCCGGCCGGGTGCTGCGCGATTTTTTTTTGCGCAACCACGGCCTGCTGCTCACCGCCGCCGTCGCCCACAATATGATGCTCTCGCTGATCCCTCTATCAGCCGTGCTGCTAGTGGGGTTCTCGCATTTTTTCGACGAAACTGTGTTGCTAACAACCATCACCACCGAGGTCTCGCTGATCGCGCCGGGGTTCGCGCCCACGCTCACTGAGGTGCTGGCAGGATTTCTCGTCTCGCGGAAATTGATCGGCTGGCTCGGCGTGGGTTCGTTGTTGTTGTTCAGCTCGCTGGCGTTTCGGGTGTTAGAAGATTCCATCGCGATCATTTTCCACCGTCCGCTGCAACCGTTGAAGCGCAAGTTCTGGGTATCCGCGCTGATGCCCTATCTGTTCATCCTCATCGTCGCGGTCGGACTGGGGGGAATCACTTTGATGAATGCCTTTATCGACGCGCAAGATCAGCGGAGTTTCGCCTTCGTCGGGTTCGATACGTTGCTTCACAATCACCTCAGCAAGCTGATCTATGCCACCGGGTTGATGGGGCTGGTGCTGCTTTTTACGCTCTTTTACAAGATCATGCCGGTCGCGAAAATCAGGTTCCGGCGGGCGCTGGCCGGCGGCCTAACCGCCACCATCCTGTGGGAGCTGGTCCGCCATTTACTGGTTTCCTACTATGCAAAAGTCTCCATCGTGAACGTGCTCTACGGCTCGATGGCCACGATCATCGTTGTCCTGCTGATCATGGAAGCCGTTGCGCTGATCTTGCTGCTAGGTGCGCAAGTCATCGCCGATCTCCAACGCAGTGCGGATGCAGGAATCCCGTGGCACGAAGACCCGGAAGCCATGCCGGACCCGCGCGTTCCCAAACACACCTAATTTTAACAAACCATGAAGCCTGTTAGCGATATCCACGTCAGTTCGAATCTACCACTGCCCTCACCGCACGAGCTGCTAGAACGCCAGCCCCGCACTGAGAGCGATGCCGATTTCATTTTCCAAAGTCGGCGTGAGATCCGGGAAATTATCTTCGGCAATGATCCCCGGCTGCTGGTCATCGTGGGGCCGTGCTCGATCCACGACGTCGCCGCCGGTCGCGAATATGCGGAGCGTTTCAAAGTGTTAGCCGAGCAGGTGAAGGACCGGATGTTGTTGGTGATGCGGGTGTATTTCGAGAAACCCCGCACCACCGTGGGCTGGAAGGGATTGATTATGGATCCAGGACTCGATGGCAGCAACCGGATCGAGGAAGGCCTGCAAGTGGCGCGCCAATTTCTGCTGGATATGATCCGGCTCGGCGTGCCCACCGCGACTGAGTTGCTAGACCCGATCACCCCGCAATACATCGCGGACTTGATCTGTTGGTCGGCCATCGGCGCACGCACCACCGAGTCCCAAACCCATCGCCAAATGGCCAGCGGGCTGTCGATGCCGTTAGGTTTCAAGAATGGGACGCTAGGAAATCTGGAGCCGGCGATCAATGCGATCAAAGCCGCCACCCAGCCGCAGACTTTCCTCGGTGTCGGCATGGATGGCCGCGCTTCCGCCGTCACCACCACCGGCAATCCCGATTGCCACATCATCTTGCGCGGCGGCGATGGCGGACCTAACTACGACCCACAAAGCGTGGCCGAGACTCGTGAAATGCTGATCAAACATGGCTTGCCACCGGCTATCATGATCGATGCGAGTCATGGGAATTGTAAGAAGGATGAAAAACTCATGCCCGCCGTGTTTGAGGAAATCGTCCGCCAGCGTGCGGCTGGGGACACCTCGATCACCGGGGCCATGTTAGAAAGTAACCTCG
>JAYVEJ010000500.1:0-4145 GCA_043748885.1 Luteolibacter sp.
CCATTTGAAAACTCCCCGCCGGGATCAGCGCGAAGCCGTCCGGCGCGGGCGGCGTCGCCGAGTCCGTCACATTCACCCGGAATTTGACATTCGCCGAGATCTGGCCTGCCCAGTCTGTCCCCGCGTCCCAGGTGACTTTCCGGTTCGTCCCCGCCGTCACGCCTGCGACATTCCCGCTCACAGAAGTGACTGGCAGATTCCATGTCGCCCCGCCATCCGTTGAACCTTGCACCGTGACGGTGTAAGGCGGCAACCCGCCGTTCACATCGTAATACACATCCACCAACTTCGTCCCCGCCCGCTGCGAGGCCCGGCCTTGGGTGACGGATAAGGGAGTTTGCGCGGAGACCGCCATGGAACCAATCAGGCACAGCGCAAGCAAGGCAGGTAAAACGGGGAGGGAAGCCATCGCGGACCAGTCCCTAGTGATCCCCGTGCCGAATGGCGATGGAATTGTGGTAAAATTTCCATGCGAACTCATGACTCTCGGGAGAATTCGCACCAAAGAAGAGCTCTCGACCTGGGCGAATGAAGAACGCGGCGACAGGAATTTCGCCGCTCCTCATGTGGCATCGACTTGCTCGGACGGCCTCGTTCATCCAGTCCGAGGCACTGCCCGCCACCCGCCGGGACTATAGCAAACCCATGAGTTCTTCCGCAGTTATCTCGGTCTGGCGCAGAATGGCCCGCAGGGTACCCCGGTCGATCTGGCGGTGATTCGGCACCACCGTTTGAGCGAATGGGTCATCGCGCCGCATGATGATGTGGCTACCTTGTTGGCGACGAACCGTGAAACCGCGCTTCTGAAGGGCGCGGACCAAGTCGTCACCCGACACCTGCGGAAGCTTG
Organism: Luteolibacter sp.; assembly: GCA_043748885.1. Taxonomy (GTDB): domain Bacteria; phylum Verrucomicrobiota; class Verrucomicrobiia; order Verrucomicrobiales; family Akkermansiaceae; genus Luteolibacter. The sequence goes on from JAYVEJ010000500.1 coordinate 850, forward strand.
CTCATACGGCCAGTAGCAGAGCGTCGAAATGCTCTTCCGGCACGGGAAGTCCATCGTCCTGAAGGGCGAGTACGTAGCCTTGGATAGCTTCGCGGATGTTTGTGACCGCTGCCTCGCGGTTATCGCCTTGGGAAACACATCCAGGAAGGCTCGGACATTCGGCCACCCAGAAACCGTCCTCACCGGGGTAAATCAACACTTGGCGCATGAATGGAGGGTATCGACCTTTCCGGGAGTTTCAACCTAAAGGATGGGGATCGACATTTCAAAACCCTGGCACAGACCTGGGCGGGGCATGGGAAATTACATTGGGGGCGGCGGGTGTGATCATTCGCGGTTGCAGAGGGCTTTATTTTCTTTGGGAGAAAGCTCCGACATGTCGGAGCAGTCCATCAGAGTGGTGACTCAGTCCACTCGGGACACGTTGACTTGCAGCCCAAGCGGGTCTTAGGGTGGCGCGTGCTTCCGTGGTTTTCCGCTAACCGATTCCCGCTCTACCTCGCGCCGATGGCGGGGGTGACGGATGTGATTTTCCGCCAAATCTGCAAAGAGCTGGGCGCCGATGTGATGGTCACGGAGTTCATCTCGGCGGAGGGGATCATGCAGGCGGACGAGCGGACCCGGAAATACACGGAGTTCACCGACGAGCAACGTCCAGTGGGCGTGCAACTTTTCGGCGCAGACGGCGAGCGGATGGGTGAGGCGGCGAAGAAGATCATCGACTGGAAACAGCCGGATTTCATCGATATTAACTTCGGTTGCCCGGTGAATAAAGTGGTCGCGCGCAATGGCGGCTCGTCGTTGCTCAAAGATTGCCCGACCCTCGCAGCGGTTGCTTCCGGGGTGGCGAAGGCGGTGGGCGAGCAGGTGCCGGTGACGGCGAAAATGCGGATCGGCTGGGACGAAACTTCGGTCAACGCGGTGGAGGTGGCGAAAATTTTAGAAGACTGCGGGATGCAGGCGATTGCGGTGCATGGCCGGACGCGGGCGCAGGGCTACAGTGGCGAGGCGGACTGGGAGGTGATCGACGCGGTGGCACGGGCTGTTAGCATTCCGGTGATCGGAAATGGCGACATCACTTGCGGCGCGGACGTGGTCCGGCGGCGGCGGGAAACGGCGGTGTCCGGGGTGATGATCGGTCGCGCGGCGATGCAGAATCCGTGGGTTTTCCGGCAGGCGAAATACTTCTTAGAGACCGGTAAGGTGCTGCCGGAAGTCACGGTGGATGAGCGCTGGGAGCTGGTGATCCGGCATTGCAAGCTGGCGGTGGACAGCCACCGAAATGGCAGTGAGAAGCAGACGCTGACGGCGATGCGCTCGCGGCTGATGGCCTACTGCAAGGGATTTTCCGGCGCGAAAGACTTGCGGCAGAAGCTTTGCCATGTGTCGTCAGTGGCGGAAGTGGAGGATCTGGCGGCTCTCTCGCTGGGCGCGGTAGAACTGGCAGAGCTGTGATTTCCCGCGACCGGTGCAAGTTGGGGCCGCAGTATCCCGTTTGGGGGAGGCTGGCATTTTTCAAATCAGAAAATCCAAATTTTCACTCAGCCGATGAATCCCGTTTTTCGTAGATCAATTTCCGTTGTTTCCGGCTGCCTAATGGTCGGCTCGTTGCACGCGGCGGTGCCTGTTAGCGGAGCGATTTCATTCAACGCGGCGATCCAGCCAATCCTCTCGGAAAATTGTTATCACTGCCATGGCCCGGATTCCGGCACCCGACTGCCCGAGAAAGAACCGCTGCGGCTGGACCGGGAAAAATATGCATTTGAGAAACGCGAGGATGGGAAACCGGTGATGATCAAGGGCGACGCCGGAGCCTCGTTGTTAGTCCGGCTGATCAATTCCAAAGACCCAGACGAGGTGATGCCACCGCCGAAATCTCATAAGAAACTCACACCACAGGAGATCGCGACACTCGAGCGCTGGGTGGCGGAAGGCGCAGTTTATGAAGAGCATTGGTCGTTCATCCCGCCGCAGCGTCCCGCCACGCCGAGCGTCTCTCATCCCGAGTCAGTCACCAATCCGGTGGATGCCTTCATTCAGGAAAATCTCGCAAAAAAAGGTCTAACGCCCGCGCCACCGGAAGATCCGCGAGTGCTGATCCGCCGCGCCGCACTCGATCTCACTGGCCTGCTGCCCGACCCCGTGGATGTCCAAGCTTTCGCGAAAAATCCCACCGCTGAGGCCTACACCGGCTACCTGGAAAAACTGTTCGGGACGTCTGCCTACGCCGAGCATCGGACGCGCTACTGGTTAGACTACTCGCGCTACGCGGACACCCACGGCTTGCATTTCGACAACGTCCGCTCGATCTGGCCCTACCGCGACTACGTCATCCGCTCGTTCGCGGCTAACAAGCCGTATGATCAATTCGTCCGCGAGCAGCTCGCTGGCGATTTGATTCCCGCCACTTCGGCGGACACTTGGATTGCCACTGGCTACATCCGCTGCAATGTCTCCTCCAATGAAGGCGGCACGATTCCGGAGGAGTTGCACGCAAACAATACCCGTGATCGGACGGAAGCGTTCGGCGCGGCGTTCCTCGGGCTAACGGTAGGTTGCGCCGCGTGCCATGATCACAAGTTCGACCCCACGGCGCAGAAGGATTTCTACTCGCTCGGGGCGTTTTTCAACAACACCGCCGACAAGCCGTGGGATGACAACGACGACGACTCTGGACCGGTCCTGCGCCTGCCCGCCGCGGACAAGCGCGCGGAGTTTGATGCAGCCGTCGCCCGCCGCTCGGACGCGGCTGTGAAGTTAGGCGTGCGCCGGGCTGAAGCGCCCCAACTTTTCAAGCAATGGCTCGCCGCAGGAAATAAACCGCTAGCAGTTTCCAGCGAGGCTTTAGCACTCCGGCTGCGCCTCGACGAAGGCAAGGGCGACAGCGTGAAAAACTCTGCGCCCGGCGCGAAAGTCCCCAGCTACACGGCCGACACCAACCCACTGGTGTGGGGCGAAAACGTCTGGTTTTGGCCGTCCATGCGGATGGACATCACCTCGAACTTGGCCATGCCCGGCCTCGGTGACTTTGAGTCGAACCAAGGATTTTCCGCCTCCATGTGGACGCAGGTGCGGATGAAAACGTCTAACACCACCACCGGCGACGGCTCGTTGATTTCCCGCATGGGCGATGCAAGCAAGGACAGCTTCCGCGGCTGGGACATGTTCATCGAGAAGGACAAACTCGTCGTGCACATTGTCCATCACTGGCCGGATCGCGCCATCCGCGTGGTCACCGAAGGTGTCCCGCGCGGCGAGTGGGCCCACCTCGGATTCAGCTACGATGGCTCGGGTAA
>JAYVEJ010000501.1:0-4138 GCA_043748885.1 Luteolibacter sp.
GGGTGGATTATGGCAATCCTTCGATTTCACAGGATCGCATCGAAGGGGTGAATTACTCGTTATTCCGGCGGCTCCCCCAGCCTCAGCCGGTCGAAAGTAAACCGGTGCTCCTCGCAACCCTCGATGTGGAACGTCCATCGAATGGCGACTTCCACACCGACGGTTGGGCAGGCATGAGTTTCTTCAGCAAAGGCACCGAACTGTTATTCTTCGGCGACGCCTATGGCCCGGAGCGCACTTGGTCGCTCGATGTGAAGCAGCGGATTCCGGTGATCCTGCCCGGCAACCCCGTGCTCGGGGCTGGCAAAGTAACTCTTCGCTACGATTGCAAAACGGGTGCTGTTAGTTTGCACCAAGGAAGCGTTCCGCTGGGCCCCGCCTTTTGCACCGGCAAGCTACCTGCGGGGGTGTCTTTCGACGAAATCCGCCTCGGTGCGTCTTCAAGCGCCGCCTTGACCGTCCGATCACTGGTGATCCTCAGTGGCGGTGGCTAACACCGGAGTGGTCCCAAGTACGAACCACGGCGACGGCTCGTGCTGGCACGCGCAATGAAGCTCGACATGGCCGTGGCCGAGTTCCGTTAGGCACTCGCGCAGACTCGCGAGGATGATTTCCGGCGAGTTGCAATCCGAGCTCAAATGGCCCAGCACCACCCGCCCCAGCGCGGGGTGGGCGATGTCCCGGATCAATTCGGTGACCTGGCTGTTGGACAAATGGCCGTGGCGCGAGCTGATCCGTTGCTTGATCGACCACGGGCGCTTGGTATCGGCTTCTAGCAGGTCTTCGTCGTAGTTGGCCTCCACGAAAATCCCGTCCAGCCCGCGCAGGCGTTCGGTCACGCTGCGGGTCACGAAACCGGCGTCTGATAGAAACCCCAACCGCCGCGCGGCATCGCCCACCACGAAGCCCACCGGGTCCACCGCATCATGCTGGATCGCGAAGGTCTCCACCGCGATCCCGCCGATGGCAAACACCTGGCCTGCTTCGAAAAATTTCCACGTCCCGCCGTCGATCCCGGCCTCCCGCACCACCCGCGCGGTGGCTGCCGTCGTGAACACCGGCACTGGATTTTGCTTGAGGAAAATTTTGAGCCCGCGGACGTGGTCGCCGTGCTCGTGGGTGAGTAAAATTCCATCGAGCGACGCCGGATCGACCCCGACTTGGTGCAGCCGCAGTGACAATTGTTTTGCGCTCAATCCCGCGTCGATCATCAGCCGCAGCCCGCCGCACTCGACGACCGCCGCATTTCCCGCACTGCCACTTCCTAACACCGCAAATCGAATCACTCCGCGACGATGTGGCGTCGGGGAAATGGAAGCAAGGAAGACCTTGCGTGGCACCCCTTCGTTGGAAGGGGGAAAAAGAAAACCGCTGTGCCGTCCTTGGCGCTGTGAGCCACGTTCCGTAAACTCTATAAGTGGGGTCGTCCGGCGCTTTTCCGTCTTCCTAAAAAGGCATGACATCGTTCGTCGGGTGATGACCCCGGTTCAATCATATCGGTTCGGGCCAGCTACCAAATTAGTCGTACACAGCAGTCGCTTTAAAATTAGCCACGAGCCTCTTCCCCGCAATCCAAAACATAAAAAAGAATGTGCTTCACAAATCCAATTTCATTCCTCCCACAACGCGACTTTTCTCTATCACCCAGCGCGGCAAATGGTAGCCTTTCCGCCAAGAAATTCGTTTGCCTGTTGTGTGGCATCAGCACCCTTGCCCACGCCGCTCCGCCCGATGCTGAGGAAGCGGCCTATCCGGCGATCGAGCGCTTCGTCGAAGTGCTAGAAACCGTCCGCAAGCGCCACCCGGATGTGGACCGGCTGGCCTATGATCGGTTAGTCAATCACGCGCTTGAAGGGATGCTCGCCAGCCTCGATCCGCACTCGTCATTTATCCATCCAGAGATGGCCAAGCAGATGCAGGATCACAAAGATCTCAACCCGGAGTCGCCCTCGCTCGGACTCACGCTCGGCTTGCGCGATGATGGTCCTTACATCGCGGCGGTCTCGCCGTTTGGTGCAGCTGCCGTGGCCGGGGTGCTGCTAGGTTCGAGCTTGCCGGAAATCGACGGGCGGAAAACTCAGGGAGTAGGACTTCGCGGATTTGGCCGGCCCCTTGCGCCGCGCGGCGGGCGAGACCACGCGGCTGCGGCTCAAGTCGCTCGCCGCGCCCCAGTCGTTAGAGGTTGCGCTGGTTCATCGCCTGGTCGAGCAGCGGGCCGTCGCCGAGGCGAAAATCTGGGCCAAGGAAAGCGGCCTCGGCTACGTCCGCCTCGCGACTTTCGGCAATGGTTGCGCCCGTGAAATGGAAGCCGCACTCGACGAACTCGAAGACAGCGGCATGAAGTCACTGATCTTCGACCTCTGCGAAAACGGCGACGGCGACTTGGCGGAAACTGTGAAAATTCTCGGGCTATTTCTCCCGCCTAACACCGCAGTCGTCGCCACTCGCGGGCGGGAAGGGGAGTCTGCCGAGCCGCTGAAAACGCCCGACCGCCAACGGCGGCGGCGGGACTATCCGTTGGTGGTCTTGCTCGACCGGATGTCCGCCTCCGCCTCGGAACTCACCGCTGGTGCGCTCGAAGATCTCAAGCGGGCCACCGTTGTTGGCGAGGTGAGTTATGGCAAAGGTTCCGTGCAAAACATCATCCCGCTGGGCGGCGGCACCGCGTTGCGTCTAACCATCGCCACCTATCACACGCCCTCGGGAAATACGCCGCACCGCAAGGGGATCACCCCGGATGTGGCGGTGGTCATCGACGAGGCAAGCCGCGCGTTTTTCGCGAAGCGCTGCCAGATTGAGGCTCTATCGCCCGACGAGCGCAAACGCATCGAAGCATGGGCCGATCCCGTGATCACAGCGGCGATTGCGGCCCTCGCGAAGTAACGGTCGGGGCCCGATGCCTTTAAGGATTCGATTTTTTTCGTCGCAGAGCGACGGCGGAAGATAGCCGTGGATTTCAGTCCACGGAACGCTCCCCCCCGGTTTCATAATGCCACATCGTGGCAAAGGACTCAAGTCCACGGCTACCATCCGATGTCGCTCTGCGACAGAAAGATTTGTCTCAATCCTTAAAGGCCTTGCACTGGAGTCGGGTGTAACAAATCTCCATTTACCTCACGCTTCGCTTCCCAAGCTAGAAATCTGCATCATGCCAGCGCTGCGGGCGACCGTGGCACGCTCGTCAATTTTCGCCAGCAAGTGGCAGTTTGAGGGTGAAACTGGCTCCTCCCCATGGGCTTTTCGCATAGCAGACGCTGCCTTGCATGGCGCAGATGAGTTCGTGGACGATGTGCAATCCCAGCCCGGTCGAGGCCTCGCCGCCGGTGGGCCGGGCGCTGAGGCGGGTGAATTTCTGAAACATCGAGGTGACTTCATCCGCTTGGAATCCCGGCCCTTGATCGTCGATCCGGAATTCCCCGTGGCGCTCTGCGGGTGCGACTTGGATGCGCACGCTGGCGCCCTTCGGCGAGAATTTGATGGCGTTAGAAATCAGATTCTCCAGGCAGCAGCGCAGTGAGTCGTCCTCGCCGAGGACGATCACGCTGTGCTCGGGGATGCGGAGGTCGAGCTGGATATCCTTGCTGCGGACGTGCTGTTCGAAGATTTTGAGTGCCTTGAGCGCATTCTCCTTTAGGCAGACGGGCTCCTTGCGGATGTTTGTTTTCACCGCGTCGAGGGTCGGCGTGGCTAACAGGTTGGCAATGATTTCAAAGGCCCGGCGGGTGGAGTCTTTGATGCTTTCGACAAGGATGTCCTGTTGGGGATCTGCGCCGGTGGACCGCTCGGCGAGCATCATGGCGGCGAACTGGATGCCATTGAGCGGGTTCTTTAAATCGTGCGCGACAATTTCTAACACCCTGTTTTTTTCCTCGATCAGGGTGGCAAGCCGACGGCGGATTTTCTGGAGATTCGAGTGGAGATCCACGCGGGCAAGCAGCTCGGGGCCGTGGAAGGGCTTGGTGATGTAGTCCATGCCACCGTGTTGGAGAGCGGCGATGACGAAGCTTTTATCGGCGGCGGCGGAGAGGAAAATGATCGGAATCTCGCGGGTTTGCGGGTCGGCTTGGAGGATGCGGCATAGCTCGAAGCCCGTCATCCCGGGCATCATCACGTCTAGCAGGATGAGGTCGGGTTTGAC
>JAYVEJ010000502.1:0-4137 GCA_043748885.1 Luteolibacter sp.
TCTGAACGGCTCTGGTATCCCGCAAGATTCGTTTGCCCGCCTCGACGAGGGTTCCGGCTCCTGCTGCGAGCAACTCTGCCTCCAGTTTTAACCACTGGCCCACCAGGGTGCCGTCGGCGCCGGCGGTGATCGCTCCATGCGCTTTCCGCCGGGCCCCTTCGTTATTGCAATAGTCCTGCGCGTCAGCTTTGGTGGTAAACTGCTTTCGCAAATTCCTCTTCTGCAGGATGGGCTTGCCATTCCCGCCAAGCTTGGTCTTGCCATCCAGGCCCTTGACCTGGCCGAAGGAAGAGCCAAGTGATACCTGCCAACGACCATCGGGCAATTTCTTGGGAACCAACACTGCCACCACCTTTTTTTTCTTTTTAGGCGTCGCGGTGGATTTGTGAGCTTTCATTTTAGGGAAGGTGATTTTTCCGTTAAATGTTAAAATTCATTGGCGCTGGTTGATCGGAGGATGTTCCGAAATGGCCTGTTTGACAACCATTTCAAACGGACCAGCGCCATCGGTATAACAACAGGGAAGCCGACGCCGGCGCAAGCCGGATCCGAGGATTTCAACGGGATTTTCAGGGAGCGACGTCGCAGTGCCCCCTCGGCGAGCGTTGCCCCCGGACGCTGCGTGGTCGTCGTTCCGGCCATCGACACGGAAAGGGCACGAGACGTTGATGGATTTCGGAGACGGGCGGATGACAGCGCGGAGGCGGTGAAGGGCTTGTTCGGGAAAATGGCAGGCGGGGGGGGCTGAAGGTTGGACTGGCGGAGGCTGTTGTTAGTGCGCGATGGCAGCGAATCTGTCGCGAAGTCCGAGAGGCATCCTTGGCCGGACGCGGTGCACAGGAGTGCCTGGTGCATGTGAGACGGCGGGAATTGCGCGAAGATTTTCCTGGAAGCTCCCGAGCGAGGTGGCGAAGCGGATGGACCGGTTGCGCGGAGATCAGGTGCGGAGGCCGGGGAAGAGGGGGGCTGTTGGAATTCGTGAGAGGGTAAAATTTGGTGATGATGGAAAGTTGGCGAGCAGCAAGGGCGGTCGGTGCCAAACGAGACGTTCTTGAGAAGCGACCAGGTGGAGCGTTGGATGGAAGTCGGGATGCCGCGGGCGCGGGAGCATCAGGAGTTGGACGCAGGAGGCCGACGCGTTGGTTCGCGCTGGCTCCGCCGCCTGTTTGCTACTCTCCCCGGCGCCTCCACCTGGCCTTCCCGGCGCGGGCGTGCAGTTGGAGCTTGCGGGGGGAGAACCGGTTCTTCTACCAGATGTGCGTCAACCAACCCCGCGAGATTCTAACCATTTAACGAAAAGAAAAATTCTCCCCATTTTGGCGAGTTGCAGGAAGGTTGCAGGTTGGCGATCGGAAAAGGTGAAATCCTTTCAAAATCGAGGGTCCATGGCAACCGGACTGGTGACTGTTAATCACTAGGTCCTAGGTTCGATCCCTAGCGCCGGAGCCAATCTCCAATCTTTTTCCTCCTTTGGGAAACGTGCCATCCACCGGCTGCGATCTTTTGCAGAAGTCCGGGAATGAAATGGCCGTTAGGGCGTGAGCGGCGGGACGTCTTTGTCCACCAGACCGTATTCGTTGGTTAGGTTGTCGTGGGAATGATTGACGAAAACCGATTCTCCAAGTGGGTGGCGTTCGCCAAGCACGCGTTTCACGCCGCGCCCGACGAGACCCGCGAGGTGGGCGCTGGTCTGCACGGCGACGGTCATGGATGATGGCGCGGCTTGATGCAGGAAATCTGCATCGTGCTCGACGGAGGACTCCTCGCGCTCGATGTGGCGGAGCAGTGCTTCGATTCGCTCCATCCTCCCGACATCGGGTTCACCGCAGAGTTGAGATTCTTGGAAATTCCGTTTGAGTGCCTTCTCCTCGATTTTTAAAATCTCGAGCCGCCGCCGGAGTTCCTGCCCGGCGGGCAGCCCAATCTCCGCGATCTCTTGTTCGAGGTTTTCCAATTTTGCTTCTGCTTCCAAGATTTTTGCCGCAAGCCGCGACGGGTGTTCTGGGTCAATGTTCATAGGTTACGATAGTTTGCTGATCACCTCGGACGCTAGCTGAATGGGAAAGTCCCCGCAACGCGTTTCTCGGGAGATCACGGGGAGCCGTTACAATTCAAGGTTTGCACTCGCCAGACCCGGTCCGCTGTTCTAGCAACAGCCCGATGATTCCGCTCGAGACTGTTGACCACGAGACGTTCGCCCCGCTCGCGGGCCATGCATTCATCACCCAGGCCGGCGGTGGGCGGGTTGAAATCCAGTTAGACGCTGTGCAGAAACTCGGGCACCGCCGCGATGATGCCCAGCGAGACCCATTTTCACTAACGTTTCGCGGCCCACAGGGACTGCACCTGCCGCAGGGGATTTATGGTTTTGCGTGCGAGGCGCTGGGCGAGATCGAGCTGTTCATCACTCAAGTGGGCGACGGCCCGCGGGGTGCGGAATTCGAGGCGATCTTCACCTGAGATCTGCTGTCCATTCTAGCAGCAGATAGACCCCTTTGTCGTCGGTCATCTGGAAGCCGAGCCGCTGGTAGAGTTGCAGCGCTGGATTGAAGCGCTCGACGTGGATGCTTAGGCAACGGCCAGTCATGGTGGCCTCGCGTTGCAGGCCGACTAGCAGATTGGTGCCGATGCCCTGGCCGCGATGTGGCGGCAGCACGGAGATGTCCATGATGCGGATTTCCTGGGGCCAGCGGTCCACGTAAAGCCGCCCGACCGGGATCCCGGAAACCTCGATCACGGAAAACTCCGCCGTCGGGTAGTGCCGCCGGTAGTGCGCGTCCTGCGCGGTGAATTGCATCTGGCAGAACTCGGCTTTTTGCTCGGCGCTCCAGTCTGTGGCCATGAGTTCCTGCATCCGCGTGGCGGCATAGACGGCGGCTAGAAACTCCGTGTCCGGCGGGGTCGCGGGTCGCAAGCTGACCGGCGGGGACATCGTCATTTAGACGCGTTGACTGATGACTGCTTCCAGATGCATCTGCTGCGTGGACCGCCCGACTGGCGAGAGAAAGAGTTCCATCGACCCCAGTTGCCGGTGAGTCAGTTGATAGATTCTGCTATCAGGGACAAACGTGGCCGGCGCGGCGAATAGCAGGGAAAAGGAAGTGAACTCGGCAGTCGGACTGACGAGTTTCTGAGGGGCACCGACTTCGATCAAGGTGCCGCGAGTGGAGGCGTCGAGTTGAAAGGCCGACTTCAGATGCGGCAGGAAATCCTCGCGGCAGATCCCGCCGACGGACACCGAAATTTCAGCGGACGGAGAATCAAACGGAGCGTCCGGTGGATTCCCCGCTGCGCGAGGTTTGGCAGCGGCTTGAATCACGGATTCGCTTGGCTCATGCGGCCAACCCCAATAGCTGGCGAAGCCACCGATCACCCCCGCGCTGCCCCAGCCTAGGACTCGACGACGGGTGTGCGAACGGTTGGAAGAATCTGGAAGTGTGTCCATGGGAAGGGTGAGCGGCTAACGCTGGAGGTGGGGCTACCAGAGCCAGCCGACGTTTACAATCAAACTTCCAAAAATATTATTCCTTTGGGGATCCTAATATCTGGACGCTGCAAAATTATCGAGATAGATCAGCGCATCGCCGTTGCAAACCGTTGCAACCGCATCGTGGCGACCGCCGCCCATCTAACTTTTCAGAGATCATGGCCGAACCCTTCTTGAGCGAAATCCGCATCATGTCCTTCAACTTCGCACCGAAGGGATGGGCACAGTGCAACGGGCAATTGTTGCCGATTAACCAGAATCAAGCGCTGTTCTCGCTGCTCGGCACGACCTATGGGGGCGACGGGCGGGTCAACTTCGCCCTCCCTGACACCCGAAGTCGCACCCCAATCCACGTTGGCGGTGGCCACATACTTGGCGAGCGGGGCGGGGAACAAGCACACACGCTGACCCAAGCCGAGATGCCGACTCACACGCATTCTGTAAACGGCTCGTCCGCGCTCACGGGAGGAAATGTCAGCCCTAACGGCCGCTATCTCGGTGGTGCTAACAACGCGTATCACCCGCCCGCCAATCTCACCACGCTCGACCCAGCGACGGTGAGCAACACCGGCGGCAGTCAGGCGCATTTGAACATGCAGCCCTACCTCGCCTTGAACTTCTGCATCGCACTGCAGGGCATTTTCCCATCA
>JAYVEJ010000503.1:0-4134 GCA_043748885.1 Luteolibacter sp.
GCGCAGCGCAGCCGGGCACCGATCCAAAAAACCGCCGACACGGTCGCCGGCTACTTCGTGCCCGCAGTGTTGTTAGTTGCAGTGATCACCTTCATCGTCTGGTCGGTGTGGGGGCCGGAACCTGCGATGGCGCTCGGGCTGATCAATGCGGTGGCTGTGCTCATCATCGCTTGTCCGTGTGCGCTTGGCTTGGCGACGCCGGTTTCCATTATGGTCGGCATTGGCCGGGCCGCGCAGGAGGGCATCCTCGTTAGAGATGCTGAGGCTATCGAAACCACCGAGAAGATCGACACGCTGGTGATGGATAAAACCGGCACTCTCACCGCCGGTAAGCCCAAGGTCACCCGCTTTACCGTCTCTCAGGACTCAGTGGAAAGCGACGTGTTAGCCGCCGCCGCCGCGCTGGAAAGCCAGAGCGAGCACCCGCTGGCCCGCGCCATCATCGATCATGCCAGCGAGGCCAAACTCACCCTACCCGCAGTCACGGAATTTCAGTCCACCACTGGCGGCGGCATTTCCGGCACGCTGAACGGGCAGCTCTGGCATGTCGGAAAACAAACATTCATCGAATCCAAAGGTGCGACGATTCCCGAGTTGTTAGCGAAGGCCGCCGAGGAAACCCAAAGCAACGCGCAGACCGTCGTGTGGGTGGCACGCGGTGAATCAGCAGTGGCCACCTTCGCCATTTCAGATCCCATCAAAGAAAGCGCCCCGGCAGCGATCGCCGCGTTGCACGCGCTTGGCATCCGCCTAGTCATGGCCACCGGTGATAATGAAACCACTGCCCGCGCGGTGGGCAAGGTGTTGAAAATCGACGAGATTCACGCCGGTCTATCACCTGCTGAAAAAATCCAACTCATCCGCGATTTAAAAGGCGGCGGCCGCCGAGTCGCGATGGCGGGCGATGGCATCAACGACGCGCCGGCCCTAGCCGAGGCCCACGTCGGCATCGCGATGGGCACTGGCACGGATGTGGCCATCGAGAGCGCCCACATCACGCTGGTGAAAGGCGATCTATCAGGCATTGTCCGCGCGATTCTATCCAGCAAAGCCGTGATGCGGAATATCCGCCAAAACTTGTTCTTCGCGTTTATCTATAACCTCGCGGGCATCCCCATCGCCGCCGGGATTCTCTATCCGCTCACTGGCACGTTGCTCAGCCCGATGATCGCCGGCGCAGCCATGTCATTGTCGTCCGTTTCAGTCATTTCTAATGCCCTGCGTCTGCGAGGGACGAAGCTGCGAGCGTGAAATGACAGTGAGGAGGGTGGCCATTTTTGCCCATCGCGAGCATCGGCTCAACACCTCGTTGAGCAATTCCCCAACGTGCAAGACACGCGGTTCCAAGGCATTTTGGACATCAGAATTGCTAGGCCGCACCAGCCGGTGCTGCCGGCAAAGATCAGGCCCGCGCCGAAGAACGCACTTAGACAGGCCCAGTTAGGGTTCACTGTTTTTGAGAGAATTACGCCAGTTAGCACGCCGATGCCGATGGTGAGCTGCACCTGTTGCATACGAGGAAATACTCTCCTCCCGCGGGTGGCAACCGGTAACCCCGCCACTTTCCAAGCGAGAATTCCTCCCTCCAGATTGCGTCCGCCGCTGATTCCGAGGGCTTGCAGTTTGTTCACCGCCTCGCCGCCCCGCTTGCCGCTGGGGCACATGACGACCAGCGGGTTGCTGTCGCTGATCTCATGATACCGCGCCGCGAGTTCGCTCAATGGAATGAGCATCGCTCCCCCGATGTGTTCCCGCCTGCGAGTGGAAATAGAGAGCAAAGCCGCAGCGCTGATGTCGGGGCGGAAGGTTTAACCTTCATGAGAGTGGGTGGTTATAGATAAAGTCGGCATTACCTACAATCACCGCTCTAATCTGACAGAAGTGAAGATGCCAGATTCAGGCTCATGGCGACGATCACCGCATTGAATCCGAACGCGAGCAGGCCATGCAGAAGGGCGGTCCGCCGGACGTGCCGCGAGGTGATTTCGACATCGGCGGTCTGGCAGGTCATGCCGATGATGAAGGAGAAGTAGGCGAAGTCGAGGAAGTCCGGTTGTGTTTCGTTAGGAAACTTCAATCCGAAGCGAGGCGACTTTGTATGCGATCTTCCCGCACCCTGATAGCACAAGTGCGCATAGTGCAGTGACATGACTGTATGCACCAACAGCCAGGAAACGACGACGGTTAGAACCGCCAGCGCAGCGTGGCAAATGGCTTGGCTCCCCGCTGCATTTTTAGCCGTCCTCAGCAGCCACGCAGCACCGAAGAGTCCGGCGATCGCCGCCGTTACGAGGCATCCACCAATCACCGTGCGGCTGGAATCCTGCAATCGCGCTTCTTCCACGCGCGTTTTTGCATCGGTGAAAAAGATCCCTGCCCACGCAAGAACCAGCGAGCAAAGGGCGAACCCATCCCACGAAACAATGAGACTCACTTCTAGTTTCAGCCAGCGGGATGAGACGCCGAACGCCAATGCTGCGAACACCAGTGCTACCGTCACTCGATGATGAGCCTCGAATTCAACGATGCGGCGGAGGAACTTGGAGTCTTGGGACAATGCGGACATGGGCGGATACCAATGGGATAGCAGGCAACTCAGGTGGGGGGAATACCAATTGCGCTGATTTGCTAGAAGCTTGTGCAATCGTGCTGCCTAATCGGAAGCCAACGATGATCCACAAACAAGGCAGTATTCAGTAACTCGCCGCCTTGTGATATAAAGAAGCCCGCCTCATGCGGGGTGGGGCGGGCGACGCGGGTTGGTCAAATATTCTGAACTAGGCAATGGCGTGCAATGTCCCAATTACAATCAACCGTGAGTACGCTCGCTTCCTGTTGAAGTTAGAATAGCCCGAGGAGTTTTAGGACGACGACGACGATTACGACGGCACCGATGATATAGACAATTGAGTTCATGTGAATTGGTCTGATTAAAATTGATAAATCGCGATTCCTACACTCTGCAAGATTTCAGGTGATGACCGAAATAGGTTATCTCTTTTGTTCAGCATCAATCTTAGCCTTTGCGGCATCGGCGGCGGCTTCGACTTTCTTTTTGTCGGCCTCGATTTGCGCTTCAGAAGCCTTCATCTGCGCTTTGATGTTAGCCTTTTCTACGTCGGCATTGGCATCCACTTGTTTTGCTGCATCTTTCGCTGCCGGTTTCAGCGCGTCCTTTTCTTTTTCAAGTGCGTTTTCAGTGGCATCCTTGCGGTCTTCAACCGCCTGCTTGCGCTCGTTGCAACTGAAAAGAAACACGGTGGAGAGCGCGAGGATAGAGTATGGCAGGAATTTCATGATCGTATGAGTTAGTGTTAGTGGTTAATCGGCAGCCAACAATCATCGACCGCGACTCGTTGTCCTTTCGCAGAATCTGTGCCGCAGGAGACTTGCGACTGATTGCTAATGAGTCATGACGACACGGGTGAATCCTTCCGTTGCGGAATCGGGCGAAGTGCAACCTGCGCATTGCAGGGTGCGGATCGGTCCCGGCCTAAGGTGGGGGTGGCGGCGCTTCTTTGCTGGAGTGCCATTAAGATCCCTAATCGCCGCTCCACTCACGGGGGGCTGAGACTAGCGGCTTACCCCGGCATTGATTGAAGCTGATCCCCAGCGGCGGAGTTGTGGTCGCAACTCTGAGGGTGACTCCGCGCCGTGAACTCTAACACGGCGGGAGTCCCAGTCGACTTTACTTCACTTCCTTTTTGTCCGCATCCTTTGGCTTGGCTGCGGCGTCGTTGATCTTCTTCATGTATTTCTCCGGTTCAGCATCGAATTTCTTAAGGCACTTCTTGCAGCAGAGTTTCACCTGCTGGCCACTGTGATCAAAGCTATAGGGATCGCCCATTTCGCCGAGTTTTTCATCGGAGACCACACAGGTGGTCAGCGGATAGGGCTTGGACTTGATTTCTTTGGTTTCCTTGGGTTCCGCAGCACCAGCGCCAGTGATGCCGAGGGTGAACCCAATGAGGGTGGTGAGGAGTATCGTTTTCATGGTCTATGTTGGTTTCTAGGGTTGGGTGTTTGTTGTTTTGTGCCCGAGTTCATGGGGCTAGATCTTCGTCCAGAAGAGCATTCTTGGCGGCAATGGGTCTGGACACCATTGCTTTGCATAAGTTCGAAGCACATCCCATG